>JARUKZ010000013.1 GCA_029688955.1 Chitinispirillales bacterium ANBcel5
TTAAGTTTAGCTTGGGGAGAGTTATTAAGTTTAGCTTGGGGAGAGTTATTAAGTTTAGTCTGTGGTGAAATATAGTTGACATATCAGGGGAAATAATGGTCCACTTATTTAGGGAAGTATTAGGTTGCTACTTCTCCACAAGATTACTAATAGCAAACGAGAAAGAAAATTTTTTTCCCAAGGTTTATTCAGAGAACAGGTACAGTTTCTTGGGGCTCCGCTCTTATTATTGAGGGACAGATTTTGCTTATTAGTATTTCTCTATTTTTAAGACTTTTGCCTTTCCATATCATTCTTGAAACTGCAGAGTTGCTCACGTTTAGATAATCGGCCATGCTTTTACCGGAGAAATTGAAAACTACTTTTCCTATATACGTAAAAAGCTGACGAGCCCGACATTTTGTATCAAGACGTCCCTGGAAAAAAAGATCTTTATCGGAAAGCTGCATACATTCTTCGACCTTTTTTCTCAGTAATTGTAAAGTCATGCTTCCATCTGCATGCTGGGCCAGTCGCAACTTTCTAAGCCGGTCTTTTTTAAGAACATGTTGAATGAAACTCGAATCTCCAATGATCCAGGAAAGGGCATTGGAGAAGGATTGTCTGCCTTTATGTGCTTCTCTTAGAAGGCTTATAAACTTACTGTTACACGTATTTTTTTGGTATGATTTAATAAATACTTCATAAACTTTAATTTCGTCAGGTCCGGAAAAATGACTCAAAAGAAGATCTTTATCGATTAAAAAATCAGGTTTATTGCCGAGGATTTCGCTATGTCCGCTCCATTTATAGGTGTTTAATCTTTCAAGACTGCATTCACCTGATCTTACCGGGTTGAGGTGAACGTGTCTGATAAGTTCCTTGAGTTTGTTTCCCTGTACTATCACTGATGAAAAACGACTTTTTAGAACGACTCCTTCTCGTTTATTTATTCTGTTATAATGTTTTGCTAAAACCGTGTCCAATCTATGCATAAATGTAGAAATGGAAAAGTGACTTGAGAGTAAAACCAAATTGAAATGATTGTTAACAATTGACCAACCAAGCAAGCTATAGGAATACTTTTGCAAAGTTTTTCTCAGTTCTGAAAGAAAAAATTCTCTGAAAGCATTATTTCCAAACACGTTTAGCTCTGGTAGGCATTTGGTAGTAACGTCGTAAATAACATTTTGAGCGACTATTCTTGGCTTAGTACACATAAGCGTTCTCTTTTTCACTATAAGGAAAACCTTGAACCCAAAGAAACAAGAAAAACTGAGCAAAACATAGTCCAATTAGATGATCGAGACTGAAAAATCGCGTCTGATGTACAAAATAACCTCTGGGGTAAAAAATCACGCCTGGGGTACAAAATATCAAATCTGTTTCAACATCCCCTTACCCCAAACGGCAATCTTTTTGCTCTCACTTTTATAAAAACAAACAGGCAAAAATAATGACCAATCAAGAAGATGACAAGCTCAAAGCTGAACACAATAAAGAAGCAATTAAAAGCAGGGTCATAAATAAGAAAAACTACAGTTACATGGGGGATGCTGTTTTAGGCAGTATTGATGGCTGTGTGACTACATTTGCCGTTGTTGCTGGAAGTATGGGGGGAGGATTTACCGCAGGGGTTATTATTGTACTCGGATTTGCTAACCTCTTAGCCGATGGATTCAGCATGGCGGTCAGTAACTATATGAGATCAAGAAGTGATAGGGAGGAAGTCGAGAGTGCCAGGAAAGATGAGGAGGAGCAAATTGATAAAATTCCTGAAGGGGAAAAACAGGAAATAAGAGAAATTTTTAAAAATAAAGGATTTTCGGGTGAAACACTTGAAAAAGTCGTAGAAGGAATCACTTCAGATAAAAAGCTTTGGGTTAATACAATGATTACAGAGGAATTGGGGCTTCAGATTGAAGGACCTCGACCCAGAAGGGCCGCGCTGACAACATTCTCCGCGTTTCTGTTCACCGGTTTAATACCAATATTACCGTTTGTTCTGTTTCAAAGAGAACTGTCAACCCAGTTTGTCATCAGTATAATTGCCACAGGCATCACCTTTTGGGTCATAGGCATGGTAAAAGGTGTAGTCCTTAAAAGGCCGATCTTGTGGTCCGGTATTTTCACTTTTCTCATCGGTAGCGGCGCTGCTGTTTTGGCCTTTCTTGTAGGATATTTCATAAGTCAAATATACGGTGTCTAGTCTTATAAATCTCTCTGAAGTACTTTTTTTAGAAACTTAGCTGTGTGTGATTTTTTACTGCTCTTAAGTAATTTAAAAGGAGTTCCTTCTGCGATGACGTTACCACCTTTACTGCCCCCCTCAGGGCCCAGGTCAATTACCCAGTCTGCTTCAGCTATTACGTCCAAATCATGTTCAATCACCACAACGGTATTGCCTTCATCTACCAATTTTTGGAAAACACTGATAAGTTTTTCGACATCGCCCATGTGAAGACCTATGGTTGGCTCATCAAGTACATAAAGGGTGTTAACAGCTTTTTTTGTTCTTGATGAAGCTGTACGTAGAGAACGCCTAAGCTCTGAAACCAGTTTTATGCGCTGTGCTTCTCCGCCGCTGAGTGCTGGGCTTTGTTGTCCCAGGGAGAGGTAACCAAGCCCGACATCCTGAAGTAATTTGAGGGTTTTATGGATAGAAGCATGGGAGCTGAAAAACTCTACCGCTTCATCGATACTCATCGCCAGCACATCGCCGATAGATTTACCCCTATAGAGCACTTTCAGGGTTTCAGCTGAAAATCTCGCTCCATTGCATACTTCACAGGGAAGTGAAACATCTGGAAGAAAGCTCATCTCAATCTTGGTTGTACCCTGTCCCTTGCAGGCCGCGCATCTACCACCTTCTACATTGAACGAGAATCTACTTGGTGTGTATCCGCGTATATTGGCTTCATTGGTTCGGGAGTAGAGTTTGCGTATCTCATCCCATAACCCAACATAGGTAGCAGGGCATGATCTTGGGGTTTTTCCTATAGGGGTTTGATCTACCTCGAGAACGCGGGCTATAGACTTATAACCTCTAATGTATTTACATCCAGTAAGTGAAGAGTTTTTAACTGTTTTCTTACTTAGTAAGGTTTTAAGATTATTAAAGAGAATATCTCTGACTAACGTGCTTTTACCACTGCCGCTGACACCTGTGACACATACAAATCTTTCAAGAGGAATAGAAACATCTACGCTCTTAAGATTATGCAGGCTGGCACCCATGATTTGTATGGAATCGTTATTAGATGAACGTTTTGTTGCAGTTGTATGTTCAATTGGTTCACGAAGGTATTTGGCTGTAATGGATGATTTGCTTTTAAGGACCTTGTTTATTGGTCCATGCGAAAGAATTTGCCCCCCTCTAACACCACCTCCGGGGCCAAGATCAATTAGATACTCAGCACGCCTGATTGTTTCTTCATCGTGTTCTACCACCACCACCGAATTCCCTTTGTTTTTTAATGCGTACAGTGTATCAAGTAACATTAGGTTGTCTCTTGGATGAAGACCTATGGTAGGCTCATCAAGGATATAACATACACCCTGAAGATTAGAGCCGAGTTGGGAGGCTAAACGTATTCGCTGTGCTTCACCACCACTTAAAGTTGGTGCTGCTCGATCGAGAGTTAAGTACCCAAGCCCCACACTTTCCAAAAACCAAAGGCGCGAAAGAAGTTCTTTGATAATATCTCTGGCGATTTTTTCTTCTCTTGTGCTTAGTGTTACATTTTGAAAGTAAACGATCGCCTCCTGTACAGTAACAAAAGTCAAATCGTAGATGGATTTACCTTTAAATAAAACTGCAAGAGCTTCAGGACGTAATCGTTTCCCATTACACTTATCGCACAAACGCTCCTCACCATCCCACCACTCATTCCACAAGGCCTCTTCTCCGGTTTGAAGCTCATCAAACCCTTTGATTTTAAGCCCTGTTCCATAACAGCAATCACACCAACCCTGTTTTGAGTTAAAAGAGAAAAGGCGTGGATCCAGATCCTGAAAACCACTCCCGCACTTGGGGCAGTTCCTCTCTGTGGAATAAAGTAATCCTTTGGGGTTGCCTCTTCCGACAATCTCAACCTTTATAGTGCCCTTACCATATTTTATTGCAGTAGAAATATATTCACGGAGAACTGACTCGCTTGAGGTATCAACAATTAACTCTCCAATTGGGAGCTCAATTGTATGCTCTTTAAACCGGTCAAGAGTGGGCCAGTTATCTGTCGGTAAAAACTTACCATCTACTTTCAACCTGGTATAACCTTTGTCCTGTGCCCATGCAGCAAGATCTTTGTATATTCCCTTTCTCGAGCTTACAAGCGGTGCAAGAATCCTGATTTTTTTGTTGTTATTGGTTTTTATCAATGACGAGACAATTGAATCCTGAGAACGCGGTTCTATAGGTATAGAGCAGTCAGGGCAGTACTGAGTGCCAAGTTTAACTAAAATGAGGCGTAAGTAATGATATAGCTCAGTTACAGTTGCGACAGTACTTTTTCTTCCTCCGCGGCTGGTTCTTTGCTCTATCGCGACTGTTGGTGGTACTCCATTTATACTATCGACGTCCGGACGAGCGGATGGCTGCACAAACTGGCGAGCATACGCGTTGAGTGATTCAAGATAACGACGCTGTCCTTCTGCAAAAAGTATATCAAAAGCGATAGTGCTTTTACCGCTGCCACTTACTCCTGTTATTACCGTAAACTTATTGCGTGGAATTGTAATATCTATATTCTTCAGGTTATGCTCCCGGGCATTACGGATAGTAATATCGTCGGGCATAGTCAAAAGATTATTACCTTTAGAATGCTTAACTGCTGCTACAGAGGACACTTTTGTTGATAACAAGGCTGCACCAGTAAAACTGGATGTGCAATTGGCTATCTGTTTTGGGGTTCCCGCGCATACAACTTCACCACCTTCATCACCACCTTCAGGACCAAGATCAATTATCCAGTCACAATTACTGATAACGTCTACATTGTGCTCTATGACAATAACTGAATGGCCGGAATCAATAAGGCTCTTGAATGATTTCATGAGCAGTGAGATATCTTGAAAATGAAGACCGGTTGTGGGTTCATCAAAAAGGAATACAATATTGTTTGCTGTATTGGCCGATGATAAATGGCCGGCGAGTTTAAGCCTCTGTGCTTCTCCACCGCTTAAAGTTGGCACTGGTTGTCCAAGGGTAAGATAACTAAGCCCAACATCTGCTAACGGTTGAAGCTTTTTGCAGATCTGAGGATAACGGACGAATATTAATAGTGCCTCTTCTACAGTTAAATCAAGAATATTAGCTATTGAATAGGGTCGGTCATTTCCTGGACTTAACGTTACATCCTGTATCTCTGATCTAAATCTTGTGCCATTACAATCTGAACATCGAATATAAATATCGCTTAAGAATTGCATATCTACATGTTCATAGCCATTGCCATTACATGCAGGACATCTACCGTTGCCAGAATTAAAACTAAATGTCCCCGGTGTGTATCCTCTGGCTCTTGAAAGTGGCTGTGAAGCAAATAGTTTACGTATCGGATCGAGCGCCTTAACGTAACTGGCAGGATTAGATCGAGTCGTTTTTCCTATTGGAGATTGGTCCACAAAAATCATCTCTGAGACCTGCTCTATACCTTCTATTTTCCCGCAAGCAGCCTTCAGTTCACCACCCTTACCGTTTTGTCGAAGCCAATTATTATAGAGTACATCATGAATGAGAGTGCTTTTACCGGAGCCACTAACTCCTGTAACGCAAACCAGTCGGTTAAGGGGAATCGATACATCGATGTTTTTTAAATTATGCTCAGAAGCTCCACGCACCCGGATACAGTCTTTATTTAGAGCTACCTTTTGTGGATTTGTGCTGTAAACGCTTTTTTCACCGCTTAGAAATGCAGCGGTATTGGAAGTTTTGCATTTGATTAGTTGACTGATCGTTCCATCAAAAACTATGTTGCCACCGTTTTTCCCAGGTCCGGGGCCAATATCTATTACATGATCCGCTGCCCGAATAACATCCGGATCGTGTTCTACAACGATAAGACTATTACCAGAGTCACGGAGGCGTTGTAAAATAGTAATTAATCTGCTAATATCTCTGGGGTGAAGACCAATACTGGGTTCATCAAGAACAAAAAGGGTGTTTACAAGAGATGTCCCCAGTGCCGTTGTAAGATTAATTCTTTGAACCTCTCCGCCACTCAATGTTCGGGACTGCCGATCAAGGGTTAGATAACCAAGACCAACTTCTACAAGATAACCCAAACGTGTCGTTATCTCTTTTAAAATTAGCTCAAGAGCTTCATCATCCTTTACTTCAGAATTCATCTTCTGAAAAAAATGAAAACACTCCCTAAGAGAAAGTAACATAATATCGTGAATCGAATACCCCTCTATTTTCCACCACAGCGACTGATCCTTTAATCTTGCCCCGCTGCATTGCTGGCAAGTTTGATAAGTCCTGTAGCGGGACAAGAGTACACGTATGTGCATTTTGTAGCTTTTAGATTCAAGCCATTCAAAAAATCGATTTACACCATACCAGCAGCCATCTTCCCAGCTGCCTTCTCCTTCAAAAACCCACTTTTTGTGTTTTTTTGAGAGCTTATTCCATGGTTTATCCAGGGGAATCGAACGTTTTCGGGCAAAACTGAGTAGGTCATCCTGGCACTCACGGTAGCTATCTGTTTGCCAGGGACGTACTGCACCTTCCCGCAGGCTTTTGGTTGGGTCGGGTATAACCAGTGAATAATCGACCCCAATAACTTTGCCAAAACCTTTACATTTTTCACACGCACCAAGAGGTGAGTTAAAGGAGAAGTGGTTTGGTTGTGGTTCACTGTAATCTATATCACAGCTCGCACAGTGAAGGCCGGAAGAAAATCGAACAGCTTCTACGCCAATCGTACCATCACTTTCCATCGGATAAACCGAAATAACCCCATTGCCATGCTTAAGTGCATTTTCGATGTCTTCTACTATTCGCTGGCGGTTACTGGTATTTAAATGAACTCTGTCCTGAATAACTTCAATAGTACTACCACTTTTTGAATGGATACGGTTATAGCCCTGATTACTCAGGAGCTCAAGAACCTCTGACTCTGTAAAACTTTCCGGGACCTTGATTTTAAAGGTAAATGCAATCGCAGGTGAGCTTTTCAGTACTTCATTATCTAAGATGTGGCTGTAGATACTCTCTGCGGTTTCTTTCTGAACGATTTTTCCGCACGATTTACAGTAGAGCTTAGCAGCACGGGCGTAGAGAAGCTTGAGGTGGTCATTAAGCTCAGTCATCGTTCCAACCGTGGACCTCGAAGTCCGTACCGGGTTGGTCTGATCAATTGCAATAGCCGGGGGTATGCCACTGATCCGTTCAACTCCCGGCTTATCCATTCTGTCTAGAAATTGCCTTGCATACGATGAAAATGTTTCAATATACCTACGCTGCCCTTCAGCATAGATAGTATCAAAGGCAAGAGAAGATTTACCTGAGCCACTTACCCCTGTAACAACAACAAACTTATTTAAAGGAATAGAAAGGGTAAGATTTTTCAGGTTATTTTGAGTTGCCCCTTCTAGTAATATATGGTTTTTTGACTTTGCTTCTTTTTTGCTTCTACTCATTAGCTTTTCTGGCACCTATTATTCATGGAACATTAAAGATTTTATAGTACGTTTGTGGTTCAAAGAGTGGTATGATGGAGTGCAATGTGTGACTTTTTTTTGTGGGGTGTTGATTAGTATGGCTTTAAGATGCCAATGGACATTTTTTTTTAATTTTCAAATAGTTTCAAATACTCAGAGGAAGTCTTTTCCCAATTATACTCTCGCCTAACGTATGATTGAGCTTCCTGGCGCTTTGCTGCCCTTTTCTTTTCCGGGAGATTGAAATAATTATGAATGGCCTCTGCAAAAGCCCTGTAATTTTTGGGTTCAATGAGATATCCTCCCTCTCTAACACTCTCAACCAGGGCATCGACTGCAAAAGCCACAACAGGCATTCCGGAGTACATACTCTCAAGCTGTGTCATTCCAAACCCTTCTATATCATTTTTATACGGAATATTGGGAAAGACAAAAAGGTCGGCACTGTTTCGAAGCATTGCTATAACCTCATCACTTGGATTCCTGAGAATGATGATACGCTCTTTAAAAGCACTGTTTTCCCGAATCTGGCAGATTCTCTGGTAATCAGGACCATCACCGCCAATGATGAGCTTTATGTCATTATCAAGCATTCCAAATCCATTTTCCAGAAACGCTGCCACGCCCTTTCTTGGTATAAGACGGCCAAAATTAAGTAGAACCCGATCTTCTTTAAATGAAATATTGTACTCTTTTTGGAATTTTTCTCTGAGGCTTTTGCGCCTTTCTTCTGATACCTCCGGTGGTTCTACACCTACATAAATCAGCTTTAGTTTCTGAGGCTCCACACCCAGTTTCAGTGTTGTTGAGCGGGTGTTTTCACTTATCACAGCCACTTTGTCTGCAGTGCGTACCCCATTAACCATCAAATGACGTGCAAAAGCATTTTTATAGGTCATTTCTAATCCATAGACAGTAATCACTATCTTGGATTTACATAGTTTTTTGAAAAACGGTGCAAGAAAACCAGTAACTCCATCAGCCAGGTAGATAACATCGACAGAATTTCTGCAACAAAGAATTGTCCCTTTTATTATTACGTAGGGAATGAACCACAAGAGGTGAACTAAAGAATTACGTCCCAGAGCTAATAGCTTAATGTCGCATTTTTCAGATAAATGTGTGTAGAGCTGATGGCAGTGTGTTTGAATACCGCCGATACTGGGTGGAAAGCGACGCGCGATAAACAGTACTCTGAGGGCCATTATTTCCAGTCCTTAATAAAGAATTGCTTAGTAGGGTATTAATCTTGTGATTGGGAAAAATAATATTATCCAGTGAAGAGTGAAAACCGACGCAGTCTAAAAAGAGTATAAAGCGGGGTACTGTTAAAAGGGCAATCCGACATTCAGGTGAAATCTACCGGGAAAAATTACCTCTGGTAACAAGGGCTGACCGTAATCGAGGCGTACCAATCCTATGGGGATAATCACTCTTATTCCCATACCTACAGCCCACCTGAAATCTTCGAAGCTGAAATCAGTTATATCACTCCATACATTTCCACCATCGATAAACAGCGCCCCTTCCAAACCATCGGTTACTTGGTAGCTAATCTCAACGGGATTAACTATAAGTGCAAAATTACCTCCAGGAAGAATGTCCTCATCATCAAAAGGTGTAACCTCTTCAAGTGTGTATCCTCTTACATCACGTACCGGTGCTTCACCTGTTCTGAATCGCTCCCTGGTTGGAATTGCCTGCTCCTCACCATATGGAAAAGCAATGCCTGTAAAAAAACCACTTGAAACCAACCCTCTCTCAAAATGAAATGGTAAATACCCCCGAAAATCGAAAAGTAACCGTACATATTGGTTACCAAATCCAGCAATTCCAGCGATTTCGGGCTGAACGGAGGCAAAAAGAGCGGACCCCGGATCAACGGCAGATGCTCTGTTATCATAGATAATGGTTGTTGCAATCAGATGAGTGGGGCTGATTGGTAAAAGGGGAAACAGATCGGCAGGAGGCTCTTCTGTTGCCCACTCGGTACGTTCAAGACGAGTCCAGAGATTAAACCGTAAGTTTTGTCTAATTTGGCCCCGGAGGGCAGCTATAGCTCCATCAAAGTATCCTTCAACATTTGTCTCATTTCTCCTCTCAGCGTAAATGCTGAAATCGGCCCAAATCGGAAGGGAAAGAAACCAGGGAACAGAATAGGTTGCCTGTGCGTTACGAACTGGTTGGGACGCACGTCCAAGCAAAGATATGCGGTGCCCTCTTCTGAAAAGATTACGATATGCAGTTTCGATGCTTAAATAAAACTGTTCTTCTGAGTCGTATCCAATACCAGCCTTTAATGTTATAAATGGTGCTTCTCTGAGTTGTACCGATACAGCGACATTAGCTGTATCATGTAGCATGGTTTGTCGTGTTGTGTCGGGTTTTACCTGTACAAAATTAAAAAGTGCTGTGGAATAGACTCTTCTGAGACTCTCGTGAATGACCGGAGTCGACAGTACTGTACCAGAATCAAAAGTTATCTCTCTTTTTACTACCGTTTCATGCACTCGCTGCAATCCATAAATATTAAAGTTTTTTACAATTATCAGAGGTCCCGCATCGATTCTATGATAAACTGTTGCTGTTAAGGTTTGCTCATCAATTACCTGCTTAGAATAAACACTTGCCTGAAGGTAACCAAGCCCCCTTAAACTGTCGCGAATCATTCGCCCATCAGAATGCACACCCGGACTATCAAGAGGTGCTTCCGGTAAAACCTCTATAAACGCATAAATGTCGTTTGATGACAAAATCTGGCTGTTAATAATTTTGACAGTATCAACGACTACCAGGGGGCCTTCCGTTATATCAAGAGTTATGACTACGCTCATGGTGGCAGTATCACGCTCTATATTATGTATGTATACAGAAGCGTAGGGATAGCCAATTGTTCTATAAAGAAGTTCAATGTTTTCAATGTCCTGATCGAGAGTTGCAAAATCAAATTCCTCTCTTATTAAAAAACGAGGTGGGGTGGTCTCCATATTGGCCAGAAGTTCACCTCTGCTCAAGGCCTCATTACCCCGGAATTGCACATCTGCTACAGTCCACTCCTCTTCACTATAGATAGAAACGGTTAAAATAGCTAATATCCAGAAAACCGATTTAAGGTATTGCATATATACTTTCAGCCTATCTTCTAATATATAACCATAACCCAAGATTCCCTGTACCCTCGGTTGTACCGGAGCTGTTTATATATAAGTAGGGTAAAACCTGGTAAGTCAATCTTAAACCTTGTCTATGGGGTTGTCCCAAACGAATATTGTACATAATACAGGTTCTTTCGGTAAGCATTTCTGTAAGAGTCAAAACCGGACCATCTTCACCGGTAAATTCAAGCAGATTTCCTCCAATGTTAACATTAGTAATACCAAGCCACTCTCGTATTCGCCATGCCACCGCCGCGCTTGTGTAGATGCTTATAAGTTCTGCTGGTTCAGTTATATAGTCAGGTAACGCTGTTATAGTTCCAGTAGTGAGAAGGTTAATGATCTGCTCCTCTTCAAGCGGCGGATGAGCGGTAAGAATAAAATTAGGCTCAAATATACTTCCGCTTAGGGCAACTCCCAATTCATAATCCCTTTGACCATCAAATAAAAACGAACGGATAGTGATATCTGATGTAAGGTCAATTAAAGGATCTATCAAATTTAAATCAAATTGCCGTAAAAACCCCTCCCTTAGTTCAGTCTCCCGTTCAAGGTATTTTATTCTGGCCTCAGCAAGGCGCACTTCACCATCTAAATATGGAGCTGAGGGGGTTCCGCTGATGATTACTCTCCCCGTAAGTAACGCTCGGCCAATGTTTGTTTTTACAATCAGATTTCGGTTTAAAAATAGGTCGAAAAAGAGATGGCTTTCATCCAGAAATGCGGGTGGAATAACTTCAGGTACTACTGCAGTTGCCCTGATTTGTTCTAATACATCAATGAGTTCAACATACTGGTAATACCGGGTTTCACCAAAAGTAAGCCCACCTGTGATGCTGTCAACCCTGTTTTCTGATCCGATAGCAGAGAGGTTTAGGCTAGCTATACCGATATCAGCCTGATTATTATATCTGAATCGAAGATCGCTCGCAAGAAGATTGAATTCCAGGCTGTCGATTCCTGTGTCAGATAAAACAAACCGCCCCTGTGCAGAAATAGGCCCTCCAAGAGAACCGCGTGTTTCCAGTGTGATTACATCCCCTGCAAGAAGCAGCTCTCCAAAAAAGGGACCAATCGAACGGTCGATCTGCTCGTGTTCTAACACCAGAGAGTCTACACGCGTATACCCTGAAGTTTTCACCAATGTATCTACTGATACACTGCCTTTTCCGTTGAGTGTGCCGGATGCAATATCTACTTCCGGTAAAAAGGGAGTGAAAAATTGTAAATTCGCATGATTAAATTCAAATTCGCCCCTGAGCCCGTAAAAAGGAAGCCGATCATCGGGCCACTGAAGAGGTATGAAAGCTTCAGCTCTGATAAATCCTTCATCTGGCAGGTCAACCTCAAAATTCTGCAACTCAATATGGTCTGGAGTGATCACCGCAGAGAGTTGTTCTAATTGTGAAAACAAATCTTCGTATCTGAAAATACCTTCAGAGGAATGAAGATAAACTGATGGTTCGCTGATGGTACCATCAAACAAAAAGTTTAATGGGAAAGAGTACACATGTAGTTCTTCATCGGGAATAGTAATAGTGTCTATACTAAGCTGTGATGTGCCGTTAAGCTCCCATTGTTGATCGTGCTTTAAAAGCATGGCATCTATTGTAAGAATAATGTGGGTGTCTAATCGGGGGAAAAGGCTGTTTATTATAGTACCCAGGGGAAAATTATGAGTGGTAACATTTATTACAGAGCCATCCTTTAAGGGCGAGTCAATTTGATGTCTGAGTGGCAGATTAACTGAGAACACAACTGAACTTCTGCTGGTCGCTGCCCCATACACAACAGGGCGGATAAAACTTGACCCAATCAATGTGTCGTTAAACAGCAAAAATTCGCCATCAACCAAAGTAGCTACATCACCCGATAAGTTCTGTTCAAGTTCAAAGCTGACCGAACCATCCGGAAATGCAAATGGCCCCTGCACAGAAAGCCGAAGATTTAGGGAACCTTCTTCTACAATTGGTGCTCCCGCAAGCTCCAGAAACGGGGCAGTGCGCAAATCACTTACCGACACATTTGCCTGAATATAGTCATCATCAAACTCTCCGGAAGCTCTTATCACTCCAGAGCGTATATCTTCATGTTCAATCAACATTAAAAACGCAAACTGGTGCAGATATTCACTCAGTATCAAAGTGCCCCGACTTTCAACTGAAAAACCCTCATTTAACACAAGGAGTTCCTCTAAAGCCAGTGTGTCTGCATAATACGCTAAACTTGCACTGATCTGCTCAACTCGTTGGTGCTCATAGGCAACGTTTTCTCCGTGTACTGAGGCATAAGCCCTCAGGTCAGCAATATCCCCCTGAGCGCCAAAAGTTGCCCAAACCTTTCCATCTGCCTGTGGGGGCATTGGTCCCGCTTCAGAAAGATCGGCACTGAGCATTGCGATAGATCGATTGATTGTAACTACATCCTGTGCGTAACGCAACTCTGCTACAAGTGTATCTAACTGTATACCATACCACTGTATCCCCGGGGAGTGTACACCAAGAGTTGCATAAAGGGCATCAAACCATCCCCCAATCCTACTTTCAAGAAAAAGAGCGCCTGTAGCTGACGGACTGATAAACAATGAACTCAGCAACTCTAAATTTCTCATCGATACAGAAAGATCCCCCCACAGAGTATCTGAATAAAGCATCCCTGCTGCATCGATGTCATTTCCTCGTCCCGTCACACCTCTAAACTCCCATTCATTCTCAAATAATGCCCCACTTATCCTGAACGGTTCATCTTCTAAAGGGGGAGGCATGTGAAATGTCGCTTCCAGCGCTGCTAGGTGCGGAATATCAGGCTCATCATCATCGCCCAGGATATAAACATCAACATCTGCTCTTATTGGGGCAATGGGAAAAGGGATATCAAATAGCTCTAATAAATCGGATATATCGATATCTCTTGAGCTTATGCTAAATTCGTAATCACTAAGCGAAAGCTCCTCTTCCAGTGACCCTTTTAGGAAAACAACGCCATAAGCGTCAACATCACCCAGGGGAGAACGCAATGTAAGATCGGCCTGTATTGAGTCTGGCAGAGAATAGGTGCTGTTTATCAGTAATGTGTCGATCTCGAAATCTTCGATAATGATATTTTCTGAATGGGAGATCAGGCTTCCAAATGGGGACAGTTGGGGACCGTTTACTGTAAGGTCAACATTTAATCTTCCTCCAAGATCTATAACCCCTCCGTTTAAAGCAGGTTCTGCCTGGGTTAGGGGGATAGATGTGTGTGCATAAAGATCCCAGTGTGCATAGGGTTCAGCCGGAATGTCACCTGCAAGATCAATGATCGCCGAATCAGCTTTTACAAATAATTGTTCAAAATTTAAAATCTCATCATTGAAAAATGAACCTGATATATAAATTGAATCAATCGGTCCATTCCAAAGTGGTGAATTAAACCATCCATACGCCAGGGGTATCGTTGCACGGATAGTATCTGGTTGCAGGCTAAGTGAACCAAACGCCAGCAGTTGGGTGTGGATATCGCTTTGAAGGTCTGAGAAACGGAAATCAAAATCTGTAAATTCGAGGGTGTCTATGAAAAACTCAAACAGGGGATCTGGTTCAGGCTCAGGAGGTCCAACCGGAATCAAAGGGAAGCGAAGTGTCCCTTCGTTATCTAATAGTGCAAAAGCCTCTCCGTTTTGAGCTGTGATTTCGGTAATTTGTATGCGCCCCGTTAGTAAGGCGGGGATAAAATATCTGATAGTAACCATTTCTAAATACAGAGTATCACCGAAGGGTTCACCAGTTCCTGCACGTATGTTTTGAAGGGTTAAGGTGGTAAACAGATCTGTTTGAAAATCTCCGATTCGTATCTCTCCCACAATCTCCTCGTTTACAGCTCCTTCGACTCTGTTTAGTATTTCTCTTCTAACCGGCTCCAGGGAAATAAGGAAAATGAGAAACAAAACTATAATTGATGCACTTACAATTATAAAGAGACCAATTTTAAGCCCTATTCTTCTTGCCCGTGGTGCGGCCATATGTACTCCTGAGTTGGCCAGTTATAACCAAAAACACAAAGGGTTGCAAAAGGAATGCCGCGGTTTATAACTGATTGTTTTAGCATTCTTTGGGGGCGTATTTTTCCGGTTATTGGAAGTTAAACGTGTAAAAAAGAACACTTTTTTAAAAAAAAGTGCAATCCAGCACACAATAATCTTTGTACATGGAGCGAAGTACTCGTGTACCTGGAGGTGATATATATGGACAAAAGAATGATTATTCCAGATGAGATTTCACTGGAGCTGTATCTAAAAGAGATTAGTAGAAATGAAGCGTTGCCAGCTGATGAGGAAGCCAGATTAGCTGTTCAAATCAGAAAAGGTGACAAAAAAGCACTCGAAAAACTCATCAAAGCAAACTTGCGCTTTGTAGTCAGTGTCGCTCGTAACTATCAAAATCAGGGGCTTCCGCTGGGTGAACTCATCAGTGAGGGCAATCTGGGGCTTATACAGGCTGCAAAACGCTTTGATGAAAAGCGTAATTTTAAATTTATCTCTTATGCCGTGTGGTGGATCAGGCAGGCAATCCTGCGCGCGCTGGCCGATCGCTCACGCATAACCCGTGTTCCTCTCAATCGTATCGGTGTTATTCACAAAGTCGGTAAAACCCAGTCCAGACTGGAACAAAAGTATAGAAGAATGCCTTCCCTTGAAGAAATCGCCAACGAGCTGGGGATAAATGAGAGTGAGATTGTTGCTATTCAGAAAATCGGTAACCGATATCTTTCCCTGGATACCCCCGTTCAGGCTGATGATAGCTCAGAGCTTATAGATCTGCTTCAGGATGAAGAGCAGGAATTGCCAGACAGCAGGCTTATGGAGCTTTCAATTCACGAAGGTGTCAATCGCATTCTTGATACGCTAAGTGAACGAGAAAAAAAAGTACTAAAACTCTATTTTGGGGTAGGTGAAGATACCGCTCACACTCTCGATGAGATTGGAAGAAGGCTTCAACTCACACGGGAAAGAGTGCGTCAGATTAAAGAAAAAGCGATTCACCGACTCAAAATATCCTATCGCAACAACACGCTGCAAACTTTAGACTGAAAACTCGTCCCTTTCAGTCCCTGCAGGCCGGTGCAAGCCGGCCTGCAACTAAGCTTACACTCCTAAACAAAATTGTTGATAAAAAAAATTACTGAAGAGTTTCCTGGTATTCAAATGCATCTTGTATTGAATAACATTTGCAATTTGTCTCACTGATGAGCATCTTTTCAAAGTGGAAAAGAACAGAGGCGTCTTCGCTAATGCAAGACAATAGCTGTTTGTCACATAAACTTTGCGCTTCCTCAAATCTTCTTAGTCGGCGCAGAATATCGGTGAGTATAAGCTGCTCTTCATGGTAGGAATCTGCAAATGATTCTTTCTGGTCACGACATTTGATAAATAGGTTCAGGGCTTTGTTTCTGCAGTAATCAGCAGATTCATCGAACCCGTTATCATCACAAATCCAGGCACCATGAAGCGTTGTCCAGCCAGCCTCCGCGATTTGGCCTGCAGACAGAACCAACATGGTATAACACAGAAATGAGTTGGCTGTTTCGGGAAACAAAGGATTGTTTAGCTGCTTACGGTAGGGTGACATCTGTATCAACTCACTAAACCCCGAAACACCCATAGTCAGGTCTGGGGAGCAGTAGCCACAAAAAATACAGCGGTGAATACTGTTATAAATGCCTGAACGCTGAAATCCGCTTGGACGCCCGTCTAAATCTCTGGCGCCAGATAAATGAGAAAGAGGACCCGATTCATACTGTTTATTTTTACCACCACATAGGAAACACTCTTTTTCCATCAAAAATACAGTAGACATAGGCTTCCTTTCCTGTTCCGTGTATACTATAATGGTATAATCGGGTGAATCTATTTTTCAATACCTTAACTACAAGATTCTGAAGAACAACACAATATAGGTGTAATGCCGTTACAGGATATATTTTTTGTTTATTACTGTAACTATTCACAGACTTATAAACGAAACGTCAAAAAGGTTATGAAACAGCAGACAACAGCATTCAAATCAGGCTTCATAGCATTTCTGGGAAGACCAAATAGTGGCAAATCTACTCTCATGAATAATATCCTGGAAGAGCAGATATCTATCGTAACCCCTCTGCCTCAAACTACACGGCAAAATATCCGGGGAATATTTACCTCAGATAAAATGCAGCTGGTATTTGTAGATACCCCCGGAATTCATAAAGGGAAATACAGTTTCAATGAAGTGATGATTCAGCAAGCTGCCAATGTCCTTAAAGAACAGGAAGTTGATCTTGTTTGTTATATGGTGGACCTGTCAAGAAAATTTGGTGAAGAAGAGGGATGGGTCGCACAAATGGTCGTTTCATACAACCGCCCTGTTCTTATCGTCTTTAATAAAACAGACCTGTGCCCCGATGTTGAAAAGAAAAAGAGAGAGTTTTTTGGCCTGTTTCCAAAACTTAACTCCTTCCCTCAGCTATCACTATCGGCAATAGATAATGAGGCTAAAGTGACGTTTTTGAATATTGCGGAAAAGTTTATACCGCAGGGGCCTCCTTACTTTGATCAGGATACGCTAACTGATGCACCCATGCGTTTTATCGCCTCAGAGTTTATTCGCAAACACGTTATTCTTAATACCAGGGAAGAGGTGCCGCATGCAACGTTTGTGGAAATAGAATCCTACAAGGAGTCAAAAAAAGGACATGAAATCACCGCAACCATTCATGTGGAGACCAATGGGCAGAGAGGTATAATTGTGGGAAAAAAAGGCTTTCTGATCCAAAAGATAAAGAGAGATGCAAAAGAAGACTTAAAAAACATCCTCGAACAACCCGTTTCTCTATCTTTGCATGTAAAAGTAACTCCCAATTGGAGAGATAATAAGAACTTTCTGCGTCATATGGGGATGCATTAATAGTAGAAGAGGACGAGTATAAGAAGTAATTGCACTCGCCCTCTAAACTAGCTTTGTGGTTAATTGATCATCTAAACCACGCTATGCAGCCTCTCCGGCAGCCTTATGACGGCGCGTCTCCACTCTCCGTGATAGCGCCGGAGAAATCACTGCTACGTAGATTGCAGATAACCCCACCAATGCATAAATAATTCTTGAAACAACTGTTAAGGGGCCAAATATCGCTGCTACAAGATCAAAAGTGAAAAAACCTACAAGCCCCCAGTTGATTCCGCCAATAATCAAAATAACCAGTGCGGTCCAGTCTAACCCATTTAGTTGCCTCATATAATCCTCCAGTATAAACAAATACCTCCAGCACAAACTGAAGTGCTTATCTAAATTCTAAAACAAAATCCATGCCTGAGAAGCAATACACTTTCTCCCCACTTAACCCCTAATTTTAAAAGGCCCCCTACTGTAGTATAATGAAATTTTTGTATATTTAAGATTTGAGAATAGTATTGAGAATCTTACCTCTATTATAAGGATTAGCAAAAAAAATGACGTTCATACTACAGGTACTGTTTAAACGTAAAAGAGCTGCCGGCTTCAAACCTGCCCTGCATACACTCGCCTTTCTCACCGCGTTGCTTTCTATAACCGCTACTTCATCTGCAGCAAACACCCTTTCAAACACCATTGAAAAGGAATTCGAAACCGTAGAAAAGGCCATTGAACAACTCGTCGCTTCGCCTGAATTGAAACGAGCAAACCGGGAGGAGGCAGATGAAAAACTACGAAGATTCACGCGCCAATACCCCATGGTACGTCGCATTTTGAGAACAAATGCAGAGGGGGTTACGATTAATGATATAACTGCAGGGGTGTGGGAAAGTGGGGCAAGCAGAAGTATTGCTCATCAGAACTGGTTTATAACCATAAAAGAATCAAAGAGCGCATATTTTTCCTCTACAACCGATGACAGCGGCACACGGCTGCTCTTTTGGGCATGGCCATACTCTTCCACTTCAGACCCGCAAAGCTTTAGTGGAGCTATAGCTGTTCATATCGATTTGGCTGTAGTTTTTGCGTTACTCGGAGAAAGTCAACCATTTCAAATTAATTACGACCATAGTCCGCTCTACAGGCATGACTGGCAGGGCACCGAACAATCAATAAGTATTCCTCTTGAGATAAAGGGATCCGAGGAGATCTCTTTAGAAATTATCTCAACAGGGGACGAGAAAGAAACTGTCCCGGCTCCACAAAATGATGAAGTTGACCCCACTGTTACCCCCATTGATACCGCCCAAAAGGACCAAAGTGAAGCTGCCTTGGATACGAGTGCCGAAAAAGGTAGATCCGCTTCGCAAAGAAACGTCGATTCGATGTTTCCGGTAATCATTATTGTTTTGATGATCATTATTCTTCTTTTGTTTGGAGCAGGTAAGAAGCAAAATCCTGCTAACCGTAGCAGAAGAAAAACGTCTGTGACCCGTGACCGCTCTTCGGTGTCCCAATCTGAGAAAAAAGGTAATTCGCTGTTTTCACTGTCACAGGCAGGAAAAAGTAGCTTTCCGCCCTCTCTTTCAGAGGTACAACTTTCAGATAAAGAACGGCAGGATGTGAAAGAATCCTCTCAGGAGCAGGCGGTGGTAATATATAAAAAAGCCTATGAAGAGATGGCTAACTGGGTTGTACAGGAATTTGAGCGTTTGGAGAAAAAGGTAGATGGTCTGAATGTTCAGATTGAAACTCTCACCCAAAAATTAAACCAACAGGATGTTGGTGTTAAAAAGAGCTGTTCTGAAAAACTTTCAGATGAGAGCCAATCTGATGACAGCAGAGCTCAAAGATGAGCTTCTGCTGAATCCATAGTTTGAGTGATAAGAGTAGAGATGGTCATGGGGCCAACACCACCGGGAACAGGGGTGTACGCACTTGCCCGGGTCGCGGCGACTGTAAGATCAATGTCACCTACTTTTTCAGGATGGTATCCTGCATCCACCACAACCGCTCCCTCTTTAACCCACTCGCCTTTGATAAACTCAGGCCTTCCCACTGCTCCCACAACTATGTCTGCCTGTGAGATCAATGCAGGAAGATCTTTTGTTTTAGAGTGGCAGATCACTACTGTGGCGTTTCTGTTAAGAAGCATTTGGGCCATAGGCTTTCCAAGTATAGGGCTCCTGCCAACCACCACCGCAAGCTTACCTTCTATTTCTATATTATAGTGATCCAAAAGTTTCATGATACCTGCAGGGGTTGCACTACCATAGGCGCGTTCACCCATTGCCATGCGTCCAAACCCAAGACAGGTAACCCCATCAACATCCTTTTCCAGCGCAATGGAATCAAATGCAGCACGTTCATCAATCTGTTTGGGGACCGGGTGTTGGAGCAAAATGCCATTCACTGAGGGGTCATTGTTGAGACCTTCTATTACATCCAAAAGCTCTTTAGTGGTAGTGCTTTGGGGTAATTCTATACGCCTGGATAACATACCAACCCTGGCACAGGCATTTCCCTTCATCTTCACATAAGTTGCTGACGAAGGGTCATTTCCTACTAAAATTGTTGCAAGCAGAGGTACTCTACCACTCTTTTGCTTGAATTTTTCAACTCGGCCAAGAAGCTCTTCCTCAATCGATTTAGCCAATTTTTTTCCATCAAGAACGACTGCCATATTTGCTGCTCCTCACTTTAGTGGTGAAAGGGAGTAAAAATATAAAAGATGTAGCAGCGCTTTTAAACAATATGTTTCTTTGCACCCATTGTTTGGCTGTAATCTTTTATATTGAAAGCAAGGGGTAAGCGGCTCTGTACACTTATACAAAAAAGGATAACAGATGTTTTTGCGATTATTGCTTCTTTTTACCATCTTTCCCCTAATCGAACTCGCACTTCTTATCTATATTGGCGGCTTAATTGGTGCCCTTAATACAATCCTCATTGTGATTGCCACTGCTTTTATTGGTGCCGCACTGGCTAAAGCTGAAGGACTATCCACTCTCCTTAAGATCCGTACAAGCATGGCAAAGGGACAGATCCCGGCCGAAGAGATACTGGATGGCTTTTTAATTTTAATTGCAGCAGTTGTACTTATCACTCCCGGACTTATAACCGACCTTCTTGGGTTTGGGCTGCTTATAAGACCAACCAGAAAACTATTTAAACGATACCTGAAAAAAACAATAAAACGAAAGATCGATAAAGGATCAATGGAGATTCGTATGCATTGAGGTATGGTTTTTGCATCACTAAAGAAAAAATTTAACCCTTTCATTTAGGAGGATGCATATATGAAGGCGACCGTTAATAAAAGCACATGTATCGGCTGCGAGCTTTGTCCAAGTGTTTGCCCCGAAGTATTTGCAATGGGTGATGATGGCCTGGCGTATACAATTGTCGATGAGATCCCCACTGATGCTCAGGCAACTGCTCAGGAATCTGCTGACAGCTGCCCGGTTGATGCTATCGCTATCCAATAAGCCTTCTCAAACTACCGATTTTTTCACCGCAGTAACTCTTTTCCCCGCTGGGAGAAGAGTTTTTCTGCTTTCAGAGACTACATTTTGCCAAAGCTGCTGATTAAGTAGTAGTTTTTTCCTATACAACTCATTTAAATACCATATAATCTTCTTTAGTTACAGATTATTGGAATGAGAAGGCACAGTAGTGTATTTTTCAGAGTTGAACACTTCTGTGCAGTGCTGATTTTTTGTTCGTAGTACCATTCAGTATTTCAGTGCGTTGGAAAGGAAACCACGATAGGCATATGTTGATATTAAAAAAGGAAAACAGAGTTTTGAGCACCATATCCAAGATTTCGCTATTTACAGTTGTACTTTGCTGTTCAGTAGTTTTGACCCTTGCACAAAACGATTTTAGGAGTAATCAATCCCAAACATGGGACAGCAGGCAACCGTTAGCCTACGATTCTCGCCTTTCCGATTTTCAATCTCCCACAAGAAGTTCTATAGATACACAAACATTTGATCAACAAAGACAGCTCCTTCCTCATCAGCAAAGATTGAGTCGTGAACAATTAGAGCGGATGCGATCTCAGCAGCAACCTCATCAGCTCCAGCCCCCCCGTCAGCAGGAAATGCAGCCCTCGATATGGGACTATGAAACCCATTCCAAGGACCATGACTCAGCACTCCTGTTTGATACGCTTGTAGACTTTCAACCACCAGATTCCTTTGATTTAGCCGATACTGCTGCTTTGACCTATTATGGATACGATCTGTTTACCGAAATTCCTGAAGTGTTCAAACCTTCACCTATAGGGCCTGTTGATCCGGGCTATACACTCGCTCCGGGTGATGTGATGCGGTTATCGGTGTGGGGGCAGGTTGAATTTGAACATGAGCTTACAGTTAATCAAGAAGGTAAGGTGATGATTCCAGTTGTAGGGATGGTACATGTATCCGGCATCCCTTTTGAACAACTCGAACAAAAGTTAAAGGGAATGCTTTCAAGACACTTCTCTGGTCTTACCTCCTCTCCACCTCGCACTTTCATGCATCTTACTGTGGGAAGATTAAGGCCGATCAGGGTTTATTTTATGGGTGAGGTAAAGCAGCCCGGAGGGTATACCGTTTCAAGCTTTGCCAATGTATTCAGTGCTTTATATAGTGTTGGGGGGCCCCTTAAGAGCGGATCACTCAGATCGATCTCTGTCATTCGCAATGACTCCACCATAGCAAACGTTGATCTGTACGATTATCTGCTTAAAGGAAGATCCGATTCTGACGTTCGATTACGCAACAACGATGTGATCTTTGTCCCACCACGGGGGAAAACGATATCCATCTCCGGGGCGGTTTTTAGGCCTGCAATCTATGAGCTTAGGCCAGATGATCATCTTTTATCCCTGCTTCAATTTTGTGGGGGGCCAAAAAGTGCTTCAAACATCGAACAGGCCACTCTCAGACGAATTGTGCCTTTTGAGCAAAGGGCTAATGCCTCACAGATGAAAAAACTGCTCAGTATCGATCTTAAACGCTATCTTGAAACAGACAACGATTTTAAACTCTATGATCAGGACTCGTTGCATGTGTATCCTCTGTTTTCTGATCTGCGTAACTTTGTTCGACTCTCCGGGGCTGTTCAGTATCCCGGTACTTATGAAAGCTCTGTATCGCTCTATGACCTAATATTTAATCATGGAAAAATAATCGATAATAAAACATTTAAGGGACGGGCCGATCTAATCAGATTTAATGATGATCTGGTTACGACTACTGTTATTCCAATCGACCTTAAAAGGCTAAAAAGTGACCAAACCTACAACATGCAGATGGAGCCGGGGGATGAAGTTATCGTCTATGAGCTTGATGTTGTAAGTCCTACAGATCTTAGAATTACAGTGGATGGGGAGGTACGGGAGCCCGGGGTTTACCTCATGAGTTCCAATATGACCGTTGCCGATGCGATCCTTCGCGCAGGAGGCTTTTCGCGCCGTGCACATAAAACCAGAGTTGATGTGTTCAGGCCCGATAACAGTGGAAGAAACAGGCTCTCAAGGGTATTTAATATCGATCTGCCTGATTCACTCAATTATTCCAGTGATAAGGGAAGAGAGTTTGTCCTTGAAGACAGGGATCGAATCGTGGTACGGCCGGATCCTAACTACAGAGAAGAAAACTATATCACTATCCAGGGATTGGTACGGTATGCCGGAACCTACGGCCTTGAAGAGAGAAACGAGCGTCTTAGCGATCTTATAGACAGAGCCGGCGGGTTGATGCCCGATGCTTACCTCAAGGGTGCAAGCATTATCAGAGATGATAAACGACTTGTGGTGGATTTTGAAGCAGCTTATGTTTATGGCAGAAACAGAGAAGACGTGATCCTTCAAAGTGGTGATAGCATCTATATACCCAGCAGGCCCAACAATGTTCTGATCCATGGCCAGGTGAACAACGAAGGCCTCTATGGCTACGTCGAGGGTCAGCGCCTGAGGAGTTATCTGGATCGGGCCGGAGGGGTCGCTGACAGTGCAAACTTCATCCTGGTAACAAAACCCAATGGAGAAACACAGAAACATAGCTTCAGAAGATTTGCCAGAAACCCTAAAATCTCCGATGGCTCTACCATTCACGTTACCAAAAAGCCCCGCAGGGAACCCAGAGAACGTACGGGAGCTTCTGTTTCAGATATTATTAAGGATACTTTGGCTATAATCACCAGCGCAGTAACCATTATAGTTCTGGTTCAGCAGATTAATGATGATTAGATAAAAAATAGGAGGGAATGATTCTGGTGTTTGCAGTGTCATTACCCTCTCTTCCGTTCCCTAAGTACTACTTTCTTGCCTCTTAAGCCCACATCGTTATAAGACTTAAACAACCCGTGTAATAATGGTAAGCACTTTAAGCTAACTTTTTGGTTGTGGTTGTGAAAAACAGATATGTATATTAATCGGTGATAATGGACTTTGAACCGTATAAACTGAAGTTCACACTAAGTGAAAGCAAATGCACTACTTTCACTAAACATAAACCAAAAAAAGGAAGGGACCTATGGGACGATTCTTCAAAAAATCGCTTGTGACAGGGCTGGCAACTGTCCTGGCTGCCTCCTCATCTCTCTTTGCCGAAAATAATGCTGTGTTTGATGATCTCGAACATGGATCAAACCAAAACCTTTTTGGCGATTACTGGTACTTTTATGATGATCAGGGTGATAATAATCCCGGTACATCAGAAGTTGAAAACGCCACTCGGGATGGTGATGAATTACTGTTTGAAGGTGGGTACGGACCTGGTAAGGATTCAGACTACGCCGCAAGACTGGAATTCGCTATGGGTAGTGCCTGGGAAGATCCACAGTGTGCAGGAATGGCTACATGTTGGGAAATTTCTCCATTTGTAGGGATGGGTTCAAATCTTGTTCCAGATGGTGCGGTGTACGATCTTACCGGTGCCACTGCTATCTCTTTTTATCACAGAGGGTCATCTGAAATTCCCGTTGCATTCAGACTTGAACTGGCAACAGTTCTGGATGCTGCTCACTATCAGTACATGTTCACAACTGCTACAACAGATTGGGAGCGTCTTACTGTAGAGATTACTGGTGGTGAAGAAGGAAGTGGTATGCTTGCACAACCAGAGGAATGGGGTGATGAAGCAGATTACGACCTTTCACAGGCTTCAAAGATATCCTGGCAGTTTCAGGGTGAAGAACCTACTGATGGATGGTTTGCTATTGACAGCATTGTGATTCATAATCATGAATTTATTCCTCCAGATATGTGTACTGACTGTGTTGGTGAACCTGACCCACCAGCTAACGAGCCATTCTCAGACTTTGAAGAAAGCGGTACACAGAACGCCACAGGCTTTTACTGGTATGAATATGATGATGGTGAAGCTGGTGGTTCTTCTGATATCTTCTTAGGTGTTGATCCTGATGCAGATGAAGATATGCCTACACTTATCCTCGAGGGTAATGGTAGGGAAGGTAATGGCGCAATGATCGGCTTTGAGTTAGGATCAGCTTTCACCAGTGGCGGTGAAACTGTACAGCCTTTCGTAGGAATTGGTACTAACCTAACCGATGAAGGTCTTGAAAATCCATTTATCTATAATGCAGACGCTAATGATGCTACTGCCCTCTATTTTGAATACAGAACAGATGGCTTAGATAAGATTACAGTCGAAGTTTCAGATCACTTAGCTTTTACAGGTTCACGTGGTGAAGGTGTTGTATATTACATCGATCTTCCAGGCACAGACAATGAATGGAGATCTGCTACTATTCCATGGAGCACATTTGTGCTGCCTACATGGGACTCTGTATTAGACGACTCACCACTTCAGACAGACCGTTTAGCTCAGATTCAGTTCAAACACCAGGGACGTGCAGGTACAGTGGGTGAAATGGCCCTTGACAATGTCTACTTTGTAGGTGCGACCGGTTACGATCCTCAGCCACTAATAGGAAACAGCGTTCTCAATAGCCGTGCTCATTCTGTCGCTACCGGTATCACAGGTGCCTATAACAGAGGAACCGTTACAGTGAACTGGAATCCTTCAACTGAAATTCAGGATGGAAGATTCACTCTGATTAACACCAGAGGTGCTGTTGTTTCATCTGCTCCGGTTACCCGTACTTCCGGAAATCAGATCTCTTCAACACTGAATGCTGCTTCTATTCCTGCAGGACTTTATTTCATACAGGTTAGAGCAAGAGACATTCAGGGTAAGAGTGTAAATCATCAGATTCCTGTAAATATTGTAAAGTAGTTTCTCACTACGCATACATGTAAGAAAAGGCCCTTAACGGGCCTTTTCTTTTTTCTCCCGAATCGAACCGCCACAACTATATAGACCACTAAGATTTATACAGGAATTAAAAAAATTTAAAACCTAATTCGGGGACTGTTTATAATGAAACGACTATCTTGTTTTTTAGGCATTTTGCTTTCGTTATCTGTTGTCGCGCAGCCTTTAGCGCTTAATCTGGACCAGCTACATACTACCCTGATCGGCTTTTACCAGTATCAAAGAGCTGGACGATCCGATGGCAGCAGTGGTAATCCTTATTACAGTAGTATCACTAGTAATGAACCTCATTACTACGATAACCATAATGGTAACTCCCTTGAGGGAGGATGGTATGATGCAGGAGACTTTTTAAAACTAGGACTGCCTCTTGGGTACACAATCTATTGTCTCTTAAAGGGGTATGATGTGTTCCCACACTCCTATGACAGAGGAACCAATGGTATACCCAATGTTCTTGAAGAAGCGAAAGTGGGTACCGACTACCTGTTAAAAGCCATTATTTCAGAAACAGAGGTGGTTATGGATCTGGGAGATCCAAATGTGGACCATATGGGAATGGACGAAAGCGGGCCAGACAACAGCCAGAGAACACAAAGCAGCAGACAAAGAGGAAGAGTTGCAGATGGTGTGGATGTACCAGCCTACTATGCCGCGTCACTTGCACTCATGTCAATAGTGTATCGTGAGTTTGATGAAGACTATGCGGATCAGTGCCTTGAAAAAGCGAAACAGGCATTTAGAAGGGCCGAAACTGCTTATGATCAGGGTAATATGGTAAGTACTCCTACTACCAAACATTCCCACGGGGTACTCTATAGCAACAGTGAAGGACGGGACAAAATGGCTGCCGCCGCGATCGAACTGTACAGGGCCACAGGAGAAACATCCTACCGTGATTGGGCAGAAAGTTTAACCTTTCCTACAATCAGCAATGTAATGGGGTATGGAAATGCTGTGCCTCTGGCTTCTTTTGAAATGTGGAGACAGGGAGTTGGTGCCAGTTCTACAGGCCTCTTAAACGATATGAGTTTTATATGGCGCAACCGGGAGGGGGCCGATAATCCCCGAATGGAAGGAATATATGTAAATTCAGATTGGGGTACAGCAAGAGACGCGGGAAATGCCGCATTTGTCGCTGCCCTGGCCTATATCGTCACCGGAAACGACTCATATATGGATTTTGTGGAGACTCAAATAAACTGGTTAACCGGGAATCACAGTGGTAACAGCCAGTCCTTTGTGGTCGGATTTAGTGGTGGTCCTTCCAGAATTCACCACAGAAACGCCCGTCATTACGGAACTCCTCCTCGTGGTGGTGTGGTTTCCGGACCCGATGATAGAGGGGAATGGGATGATGACTACAGTTACAGAAACTGTGAAGTAGCTCTTGACTATAATGCCGGGGCAATTGGTGCAGTTGCTTTTCTCAAAGACCTAGCCAATCCACCAGCAGGACAGATACAGATTCCGGAGCGTCTCGAAGTTTCACCTCAAAATGTTGATTTTAACAGTAGTGATGTAACCATAAGCGCACGCCTTAGCGGGACTGTTGATTGGACTATCGATATACGAGGGGTTCGTTCAGGAGCCACAAAGCTTATTACTGGATCCGGCAGCAATATCAATGAAACCTGGATTGGCGACGCTGATCAGGGCACATTTATTGTTGGTGAAGAAGTAAGGTTTAACCTTGATGCTGGGGATAATGTCGCGCTGTATCATTTTTCAAGAACTTTTGCAAACATAGAACAAATCGGTGGTGTAAAAGTTTTCCCATTTACAGACAGTGATGTGCTTATTGATGATTTTACTGGTGGTAATACTCCCGAAAATGCTCTCGGGGGAACATGGTCTACTTTTAATGATGGTGTTTCATCATCAAGACCTACCGAAATTACCGAAAGTGCTGTAACTGATGATGGCTATGATGGGTCACCTGGTCTTCAGATTAGGCTTATCGGACAAAGTGGTGAAGATATTCCTTATACAGGGATAAAAACTTCTTTTCATCCTGAAAACAGACCTATGAATCTTGGAGAACCCACCAGTATTGTCTTTGATATTAAAGCCAGCAATACCGAGATACGGGTAGAGGTAGAACAGACTACTATTACCGATGGGGCCTATTATGGGTACACAGTAGGGCTGCACGGTAGTAATCAGTGGACTCGGGTCAGGGTGCCAATTTCTGAGCTTAGACAACCTGAATGGGCCACCGAATCAAAGGACCTTGATCTTAGAAGTGTAAATTCACTAAGGTTTACCTATTATGGAACAAGTATGCCGCAGGTAACCATCGACAACGTTCATATCGAAAACCTTAGCCTTAGCGATGGTGACGTTTCCGCAGCAAGGCGCCCGGTAACTATGGAGCAAACCAGAGCATCGGTTTCCGGTTCATCGTTGAACTACACTCTTTCTGCTGCTGATGCCCGCGGTAATTTGCAGCTTGAGATCTATAACGTTTCCGGAAGACGTGTTGTGAGTAAGAACTTTGCCGGAACAAATCAGGTTAGCATACCACTTTCAGGACTGCCTGCAGGAGTATATACTGTTATAGGAGTTGTGGATGGAAGAAAAATTAATCCATCACGATTCGTTTGGTCCGGAAGATAGCACTAACTTTTAAGCACAAGCTTTATGGCACACTTGCTGATTTGCAGCGGGTGTGCTTTTTTTATTTAAATAGCTCTATTCGATAAGTTTTTTTACAGAACTTATAAGGTGATCGATGTCAAAGGGTTTGGTAACATACGCATCAGCTCTTAGAATAGATCTGCCGATTAACTTATCTCTGGCTGTATCAAGAGCAGTAAGCATTATAATGGGCAGCGTCTCATCGGTGTCTCTTAGAATCTTGCACATTTCCCAGCCATCCAGATCAGGCATAATTACATCTAAAATTACAAGGTCTGGCCGCGTTTCTTCAATACTCTGAAGTGCATCCATACCATTTGAGAATGCCATGACTTCATACCCTCTGACCTGAAGATTAAAGGTAACAAGCTCTCTTATAACCGGATCATCATCAATTACGAAAATCAAAGCTTTATTTGAATTCATCAGTTATGCTCACCTGAAAATATCCTCAATTAAGACCTTTGTTTTGGGACAAACCTTCAAAAGCTATACGGTAAAAGTCCCTCATATATTTTGCATTTCTGTACTCTGAATACCTGCCTACAGAGTTACCCCGATCCAAATGTCCTAAAAAGGTGGAATGACCAGTAAAAATGGAGAGTATAGTAAAACCCGAAAAATTACAGATCTGCAGGATATTCTGGCGGTGCGTAGATGTTTATGGTAGTTAAATTTTCTGTTGGAGAGGCAAAAATCTCGTGTACCTCTCCGGCTTCAATGAGTACTAATACCCCGGGTTTTAGATCGATTGAGAGATCCTCTATTATTGCTTTTCCATTTCCGGAAACGACATAGAGCCACTGATCGCTTTTTAGGTGCATGTTATTGGTGCTACCGGTACTTTGGCCTGCTTCAAGGGCCATAACTGCTGCCTGGGACCGTTCGGTGGCTGCTACTATTTTAAACTCACTATCTGCTTTTATGTGTTTATGATACATCTTCTACTCCTTTCTTTTTATCTATCTGCTTTAAAGAGCATCATCTGTGCCAATGGCTCGTTGTCCCATTTTCAGAAGGTTGAATCGGACTGTATAAGCAGCTCTTCACAACGACCACAATAGGGATTAGCCAGATCCACCTCTTTTCTATGCAATGTGGCTGAGTTATGCATCACACAATAGCCGTGAGGACAGTGCAACAGTCCCAGTGAATGGCCAAGCTCATGCAGTGTCTCCTTTAAGACGCGATTTAAAAAGATCGTCCTGTCGGTATTTCCATCTATCAGATTTAAACGTGGCAGCGCGATAACCAGTTCTTCGCCTTTTAAAACGGATTCTCCCAAAACATACTCAGATCCATCCTCGTAGCAGTCTTCATTGATGTATCCAATTTTGTAGCCGCTTGTATCCTCAAAGTCGTGTAATAATTTTAAAACCGCACGTATGTCATACTGGTTTCTTCGTGTATCGAAAATTCCTGAGGGCAAAATATGCATAGGCCGAATAAACACTTCTGTGTTTAGAATAGTTGAAAGCTTTTGTTGAATATATTCAAGAATAGTCTGCTCTACAGGCCCCACCGGTATCAACGAAATACTTTCTTTCAGTTTCATGTGTCCTCGTTTCATTACAGTAATGGTCATAAAGGTTTGATTCTTTACAGCATCTCTAATTTCATGCCATGGTGATTGTAATCATACTGGAACTCTAATTGCTCTTTTTAACACCAGAACACTTTTTTTTTGCCCTAAAAGATCAGTTGTTTGAAAGGGGGAATGCATGGGCAGAGATGAACGGGAAGCAGTGCGTGAGAATTTTCTTGGGGTTGAAGACGGACATATCTACTTTTTTTATCGTCCTGTTAAGGCAAGCGCAAATGATCTGCGGGATGTTGAACAACTGTATATCGTCATGCATCCACTTGTATCCAAACACTATCGCTTGCTCTCACTTGAAACAGCAAAATTGCCTGAACCCCAAACGCCATTTAACCTTGTTACCGCAACGGTAAACAAAGTCGATCATAAATATCAACCGATTTTGCATGAACTGGATGAAAAGACGGTTACTGTGGATGGTATAGCAACAATGGGCAAAGGTGCAGCACGGCCCTGTGGTGAAGGGGTTTACTCACTTATTCCAGGAGAAAATGGTATGCACCTTTTCTACGTGGTTGAATATTCCGGAAATGATCATCAAATTGTCACACAACTGGGGATCGGTGATGATGGCGAATTTCTCATCGGAGTCTATAACCCCTACTACGGAACCGATATAGAAGATCCCGATCCGGATGTAAGGCCACGCTTCCCGGAATCCTTAAAGAGTGCACTGGGAAACGAGAGGATTGTGTTTAAAGATGTTCACCTTCTCCTTGATTATGAAGAGGCGAGGGTGGGTCTTTTCAGAGAGGCCCGGGAGAGTAAACCAGAGGAGATTCGGCCCATAAAAGAGAAAATGAGCACGGCAGATATATTTTCCGATTTACGACTAAGTCGTGAACAGTATCCTGTTGAGCCGCTAATTAAAGGAAAGTGGCGATAGGTGATATAAAACAGGTTACTTTGTGCTTGAAACAAGCCAGGAAAAGATGCTCAGTACTATTGACCCAACCACGGCCGAGAAAAAAGTGCTGATGGTGAATCCGGGTAAAAGGGCTGCTACAAGGGCCAGCATAGATGCATTTATCACCAGCAGAAAAAGGCCCAGGGTTAAGATCGTAATGGGAAGGGTAAGGATGAAAAACAGTGGCTTTATGACCGCATTAACCATTCCAAGAAGAAGGGCTGCAAATATGAGTGTCGGGATACTGCCGATCCGTATCCCCGGAACAATGTATGCGGTAAGTCCAAGGCCCAGTGCACTTATAACCAAACGACCAAGAAATGCTTTCATAGCTGTTTTATCCTCCGCTTCAAATATAATAAAAGGGTTTTCAGCTATGGGTGTTGATAAGTACCAAGAATAAGCTGGAGTTTTACCGATGGCTCGTTTACGTGAAAAGGTAAGAAGGGAATTGTCCGGAGAAACTATCTCACAGGGTGTTGCAATTGCAGATGCCCTGGTCTTTAAACCCATTGCTCTTGAGGCTCTGGAGATGAACAGCTTTCCCATCGATGATCTTTTAAAAGAGATCACCAGGCTTGATTATGCAATTCAAAAAAGTGAAAACCAGTTACTGCAGATTTTCGATCGGCTTAAAGGTAAAAAGGAGAGTGATGTTTCGGAAATCTTCCAGGTCCAGCTTCAACTGCTCAGAGATCAAAGTTTTATCGATGAGATAAAAAATCTGCTCAAAGCTCAGAAAATGAATATAGAGCATGTAATAGCAAGTAAAATGCGCGTTTTAGAAACGAGATTTAAAAGTATCACTGATGAAGTTATGCGAACCAGGTTTCTCGATATTCAGGATGTTTATCACCGAATACTGAGAAACCTGCTTGAAATAGAGCACGTTAGAACTAATCCGATGCAAAGAATAGAAAATCCGGTGATTTTTGTGGCGGAAAAACTCCTTCCTTCGGATGTGGCGTTGCTGGATTTTAGCAAAATAGTTGGTATAATCATCGAAGAGGGCAGTCGGTTTTCGCATGTAGCCGTTATATCAAAATCGATGAACATACCGGCAATAATCAGAACCCCGGGCGCAGGAACTCTTATAAAAACGGGAGATCCGGTTATTGTAGACGGCTATACCGCAAAAGTAGTGGTTTTCCCAAATGAATCAGAACTATCGGTATATAAAGAAAAAAGAGAATACTTTCTCTCAAGCATAGACCCGAAAAGTAGTAGATTACGGTCTAAAATATGCCAGACCCGTGATGGAAGAAGAATTAAACTGGAAGCAAACATTGGCTCAGTTAATGAAGCGCAAATAGCAATGAAGTACGGGGCCGAAGGGGTGGGCCTGCTTCGTACTGAACTATTTTATATGTCATGCAAACACCAGCCATCAGTTGATGAAGAGGTACGTTTCTATACCGATATAATCTCAATTCTTAAAAACAGACCACTTACGATCAGATTACTTGATCTGGGTGCTGATAAATCACTCCCGTTTCTAAAAAGCTATGAAGAGGAAAACCCACAGTTAGGGATACGGGGAATACGCTACCTGCTAAATAACAAAGAGCTATTTAAAAATCATCTAAAAAGTGTTGTCTTGGTAAGTAAAATTACACGTATAAAAATTCTGTTGCCCTTTGTGGCAATTATTGAGGATCTTGATCAGGCACTAAGTATTATAGATGAAGTATGCAGGGAAACTGATTCAAACAAAGATGATATATCAGTTGGTATAATGGTTGAAATTCCCTCCGTTGCGCTCTCCATAAACACATTTCTTCAAAAGGTAGATTTTGTAAATGTGGGCACAAACGATCTGGTTCAGTATGTTTTTGCCGCAAGCAGAGAAGACAGTGGGCTGGAAGATTACAGACAGAGCATGCACCCCGTTATTTTAAAAATTATTTCCCACATTGTGGAATCAGGCATTGCAAACGATAAAGAAGTCTCTGTATGTGGTGAAGCCGCGTCAGACCCAATGCTGGCTCTGCTTATGGTTGGAGCAGGAGTGACTTCACTTTCCATGCAGCCCAGTTCAATTGTTACGGTTAAAGATGCTATAAATCACTGGGAATTTTCTCACCTGTTCAAAGTATTTAAAGAAGCGGCATTGGTTGACGGAAGCAGGGATGTGGTCGAACTGATCAATCGTAATCTAAAAAAGTCAAAACGATAGATTGAAACGGTGATAAGAGAATAGGTCTGCATAGTGTTCCTTTACTAATCCTGCCAAACGTACTGTTGTAAGAATACAATTGATACACTATTCCATCCTCAACATTATTAAAATCAGTTGTTCAAGGAGCCCTCGTCCGTAGGGACTACCTATATATATGTATATTGGTTATGGAGGAGGATGAAATAAACGCAGAGGGCGCAAAGAACGCAGAGTTAAGACGCAGAGAGAAAAAAAGGAAAGGGCGCAAAGGGGAAACGCTTCGCGATTAGCTTTGGAGAATGTCATAAACACAACTTATATCCTCTGCGCCGGAATTTTCGGATACCCCTTAAATGCAGTCGTTTCCATCCATCAGAGTAACTCCGTTGAAAACCAAATGCAGTGTTCACAAATGATGCACGGGTAATTCGCGCTATGGGGGACGGCCTGCCCTACGCCCGCTTCCATAGCTGTGCGGAGGGCTACGGAGGTCAGGGAAGGACATTGTGCCCGAATGGGTAGAACCGGTGACGTCCCGCGGCAGGCGCCCGGGATATCTCTATGCTTAGCTGTTTCACTATTTTGGTGTTCGTAATGGTTTGCAACACGCTCGGTTAACCCCTACGGAGCTTCGGTTAAGAGCATCTGAGTGCGGGGGAGAGGTTAAGTACCTACAGATTTACGGTTACTCCACGCGGGGTTACCTTAAATCTGTAGGTGTATTAAGCTCCCCCCGTGTGGAGTAACAGTAATGGAGCAGGTACATTACTGTTGCCCCGCGTGGAGGAAGGCTTAAGGAGCTACAACATTAACATTCCCCCGCGCTCAGACAGGCTTAAAGGGCACTATTGTAATACTCCTTATGCTCTCTCTATACCAAAAAAAGGCAGTGGGTATCAGAAATACTTTTTCGATGTATAGTAAAAATGCTTACGGGGATCATTACGAAAGACTCTGCGGGCAAAGGCTCCTATATCATATATCAAATCAACCGTTTCTCGGATTACGCCGTTTCGCTTTGTAGTCGCGGCTTTAATACTATCTCTGTTTATAATGGTATCTGCTATAAGGTGGGATAGTTTCCATGATTCATCATAGGCCTTCTGAATAAGTGACATGTCAAACCCGGTCCCCTCAAGCTCATCCTTTAGATAACGACCCAGATAATTGAGATCGTGGAGATCCTGCACAAGATCTGCTCTGCATTTGCTTTTTGCGTAAGAGGGAATTTGCGCCGAAAGAGGCTTAAGATCATTAACAGCACGCATCTTCGTTACTATTTCTCTTCTTAATCGGCGGCACTTATCTATGTATCGGTTTAGCTGAGCAGTCTCTTTTCTGCAGCCCTCTCTGCATAATACCAGATCAGCTTCCACATGCATACATTGGATTCCCAATACAGTTAATCTATCTGTTTTTTTCCAATCAAAATGAGCCTTTTCGAGGTCCTCTCTGTCATATCTGCACCGTACAACTATATCATTTGCTTTTTGAGCAATTGATGAAACAGCTATTTTCGGAGCTTTAATGGGAACTTCTTTAAAGAATTTATCCATAGTACCTCTCTTGTGTTATTTGAAAATAATTAAGTGGCATTGACTCCAAAAGAGTATTTTAGAAAATGTTAGCGTTAACCATATGCTATAATCGGGAATAGGAGTAAAGTATCTTTCGGATAGAACAAATTTGGTAGAAGGGACTGCGAGTCATGGCTAAGAACGCCTCATTTACCTGTACTTCAACCCACCATGGTTGAGGCACTCAGTGTGCATCTGGTAGAAGATTTTCAGACTAAAGTTAAAACCTTTTTCAGTATTCTTTAGTAGCATCCCCTTTTTGATATGGCGCCTGTTAAAATGGATTAGCTTCTTTGCTTTCAAACTTAACGGGGGTAACGGTATTTTTATCTGTCGTATAAGGGTGCAAAATGAGCGCGGGCGCGGAAATATAACGGTTGAAAGTAAGGTCTTCTGTATTCCTTCCCTGACAAACATTGACATACCCCTGTGCATTATTTATTATGTGGGATACTCTGACCAGATACCAGAATAGTGCATACCAAATTGTTGAATAATGTCGTATTGGAAAAGGATGGGATAAATGAAACTGCCAGTAAAAGGAATTTTACTATTTATTTTGTTGTTATTTCTGCTTCGCTGTAAATCCCCTACACATCCCTTTGAAAATTATGATCGTGCAGATATAGAACATATCGAGTTATCTGAGGAACAAAACTTCGTTGTTAATGATACAGTGGGCTTGATCATCGAAATAACGATGCCTCATCTTTTTAACAGTATCACGTACCGTTTTGATGATGGGGAGGAAAGAAGTATTGAGTTTAGTTCAGCTGAAAAACACAAAGATACGGTACAAATAACCCACCTGTTCACTTACGATGGTGAATCTGAACTAACTATCACCGGATACCTTGGCAATGAGACGGTTATTACTTATACTGCGCGATTTAAAGTAGATCTCCCCAAAAAACAGCACAGTGTTATTTATACGAGTAGCAGTCATGATGAAGGAGATGTGCCAACTGATACCAACAAATACAGGGCTAATGATACGGTTCTTGTTCAGAATAACACCGGTGATCTTACAAGAACCGGTTATAGTTTTGCAGGGTGGGTACGAGATTCTGAAGAGCAAAAAAGGGTGTATTCAGGAGGAGACACACTTATAATTGGTGAAAAAAATGTTACCCTTAAGGCAAAGTGGGTTGTAGTAGAGGAGGAAACTGCCTACAAACTAACCTATCAAAGTGCCCAAAGTGACAGTGGTAATGTACCAATTGACACCAATTCATATAAAACCGGTCAGAGTTTAACCGTTTCGGGTAATATTGGAGGTCTGCAAAGAACCGGTTACAGCTTTGCAGGGTGGATGAAAAAAGTAGAAGAAGATACAAAACACTACTCAGGCGGGGATACACTTGTAGTTGGAGAAAAAGATATAACCCTTAATGCTGTTTGGGATATTGTTGAATACACAGTTATTTTTGAGCCCCGAAACGGAGAACGTGAAATATCGAAAAATATACCCCATGGCTCAACAGTTGACCTGCCCGAAATACCTGAACAGAGCGGCTATGTATTCTCCGGTTGGTTTAAAGATACGACCGGTACAGAGATATGGGATTATGATGAGGTCGTTACTTCAGATATCACTCTTTTTGGAAATTGGGTTTCTGCGGAAAACCTGTTAGTGTTTTATTCCAATGATGGAACTAATCGTTCCTACTATCAGGAGATCCCTTTCAATGAGACTGTTTCGCTAAAGACTGTTACCTTTAGTAGAGAGGGTTACTTTTTTAAGGGATGGGCATCAGATCCCGAGGCCGCGACTATAGAGTATGAAGATGGTGAAGAGTTTACTATGACCGCGGAAGAAGCTGTGCTGTATGCTCTGTGGGGTTTGGATACCAATACCATCACCTTTCATTCAAACGATGGTCGAAGCCATACAACGAATCAGTACGCGGTGACCAATAGTGACGTTTTCCTTAGGGATAACTCTTTTGATCGCAGGGGACACAGTTTTGAAGGCTGGTCATTAAATGAGGAGAGTGATTCTGTCGCGTTTACGGATGGTCAGCAGATTACAATGAAGGCCGGAGATTTGAATCTTTATGCTGTATGGAGTACAATCAGGTATAGCATCATTTTTCATAAAAACGATGGAAGTGGTGACACTGCGCTCGTTAAAGCTCCAATGGATGATGAAGTAGTGTTGGATAATCCTTTCAGCCGTGACGGGTATGAGTTTGATGGCTGGGCACTTAACGAGACCAGTAGTTCGGTTAATTATGACGAAGGAGAGCAGGTTGCAATTGATGGTGACCTAAGCCTCTATGCCGTGTGGGATGCAATTAGTTATAGTATCACCTTGCTTAAAAATGACGGGACCGCTGATACTGTTACAATCACTGCTGCAACAGGTGAAGAGATAGAGTTGGATAACCCCTTTAACCGTGATGGTTACGAGTTCGATGGCTGGGCACTGAGTGGAGATGGTCAACAGGAATACAGTGATGGTGAAAAAGTCACTGTAGAGCCAGACGGTTTGACACTCTATGCATTGTGGAGTGCTAATACCTATGAGGTAACATTTTACAAAAATGATACAAGTGACAGTACGGCTGTCCGTAGCGCACAAACAGATGAAACTGTTAGTTTGTCTCTTCCGTTTGCTTCCCTTACCGGGCACAATTTTGATGGTTGGGCAACTGCTCCTGACGGAGATGTAGTTTACAGCGACAGTGTGATAAGCATGTGGCCTGGAAATATTAATCTGTATGCGGTTTGGAGCGTAAAAGAGTTTACCATTACCTTTGATAAAAACAGTAGTCAGGCAACCGGTAACATGTCTCCCCAAACGTTCAATTTTGGAGATAGTCAGGAGCTTTATGCCTCTGTTTTTTCCAAAGAGGACTGGAAGTTTATGGGGTGGTCGGAAAGTGCAGACGGAAGCGGCACTATTATAGAGGATGGGGCAGAATATGAGATGGGTTCGGAAGATATTACTCTCTATGCAGTATGGAGACCGAAGCCAGTAATGGTGGCTTGTGGTAGTCAACACACAATGCTTCTCATGGCAGATGGAACACTGTGGGCTACTGGAAGAAATGAAGATGGGGAACTCGGAAACGGTGAATCTGGGCAAGGAACTTCCAATACAACTTTTGAAAAAGTTAAAGAAAATGTAGAGTATGTTTCAGTCAGGCAAAGACAGACCATGGTGATTAAAAGTGATGGAACACTCTGGGCAACAGGGAATAACTGGATGGGGCAGCTTGGTAACGGTAGGACACGATCGCACGAGGAACAATTTACAGAAGTTCTCACAGATGTGGCTCATGTTGCTACTGGGGACAACCATACTATGGCAGTAAAAAACGATGGAACACTTTGGGCAACGGGTAGTAATGTCATGGGGCAATTGGGAAATGGTACTGAGATAGATACGAGTGTGTTTGTTGAAGTACCGCAATCAGAAAGCTTTGTTCAAGTAACAGTTGGAGTCTCTTCTTCTATGACCCTTAAAGAGAACGGTACCTTGTGGGGAATGGGGAGTAACAGTAGCGGCGAACTTGGCTTAGATACTCTTAGTCGCATTTCTGTTCCTACCAAGGTTGATGAAAACATTGAGCTAATTCTTTCCGGAGGTTTTTTCAGTGCTTCAACTACTATTGATGGTAGAATCAAGGTAACAGGGAGAAATTATTTCGGTCAATTTGGAGACGGTACAACTGAAGATAGGACTACTTTTTCGGAGTTATCACACACCAATGTTAGTAGCTTATCTCTTGGAGCTAATCATACAATGTTCCTCCTTGAGAATGGCAGCTTGCTTGCAACTGGATACAATACTTACTGGCAGCTTGGTACAGGAGATCACCATGATGTACATACCCCTGTAGTGGTTGCACTGGATGTAGCTTATGTCTCTGCAGGAATTACCCACACAGTTGCTATTAAAACTGATGGGACAATTTGGGCTACAGGCTCGAATTCGCGTGGCCAGTTCGGTAATGGTACCACTGAAAGCAGTAGTGAATTTATACAAATTCCTCTGGATTTTTATGAACCATGATCAGGTTTCTTAGTGGAACTCTAAACGGTACTAATTGCTTTTCCAACTAAATTACGGCTGTAGTCTTAATTATAAAAAATAAGGCTACGGCCGTAAACCGTTAATGAGGTGTTTGGTCGGCGGGATTTTCACCAAAGACAAATCTAGGTTGTCGCCTTTTTACTCCGACTTCCTGTTTCGGCCCGGGGAACTCTTTGCGAACGTTTCGTACAACCATCAACCAAAAGCAATCGGAAGGTTACTCACCCTCACCCTCTTTATCCGGAACCACTCTGGTAATCATGGAAGTTTTGCGCCCAAGCGAATCGTAGGTGTATTCGGTGTAGTTGGTGAGAACAAAGCCGTCTTCAAGGTTTGAGTAGTTTTTAAGGCTGAAAAAGTAGATTCTTTCTACCTGGTTGTGTTCAGTATAAGTGTAAAAATTAAACCGTATGACATCACCCTGGTTAGAGTAGATTCCTAAACTGTATTCATATTCCCGTTTCTGAGAGGGGGTATAGGTGTAAAGTTTAATTATGAATGGATCTTTATCTGGTTCTTTTATGTATTCAGCACATAAGCTATCGAAAGGTGTAATATAGTACCATCTAATATCATTGAATTTAGGCTTACCATTACGAATTTCAATAGATTCAATATATTCATCTTTAGGAGTAAAGGTAAATTCAACACCTCTGAATTCTTCATCATCGCGGCACTTTCTCTTTTCACTCTTGCGCTGACCCCATGAATTGTAGGTAACAAGGGTAGAGCAATTGGTCTTGGGATAGACATAGATTATGTTGTTGTTGTATTTTATTTCAAGATAATTATTAGTTGTATCAAAACTTGTTTGGGATATTGATATTGCTTGTATGATAATGGTATCTTCATGCGAGTGATGTTTTTCGAAGCTCTTACTTGCAGGAAAACCTTCAATATTAAGGTATCTAAAAACACTGTCAACCTTATCAGAATCATCTTTATAGAAATAATACCAACTATCACTCTTATGTGTATGGTTAGAAATATCAACCATATTATCGGTAACTTCAGGCAAATGTAGGTTATGTTTTTGAATAAAGTGCTCAGGGTTAAATTTTTTTTGTCCCATCACCATCGTAGTTAAAAATAAAACAATTAAAGTTATCTTCATTATATGTACCTCAGTAATAGTATTGATGTATAAGTTTTGATGCATGTTCTTCAAACGTCTCAAAATCAAAAGCGTATATAATTTTTGTGTTGTTATAGTATTTTGGATACCGGTCTAACAGAAAAAGTTTTCCTTTTCCGGTAAGTGCTTCTTTGTACTCTATCTGGCCTTTCAGCTTTTCAATCAGATTATCGAATTGTTTATTTAAGGAGATGTGGGGTATTCCCCTGTTACGTGCCCATTCTCTATAAAGCGCTTCTTCTGACATCTGAACATAACGAGCTCTGTTTTCCCGTACCCACTCATCCCTTCTCTGCTTTTCCTCTTTCCACAATGAACCGATCTCTTCAAGCGCACAGAGCATCTCTGTAAGGCTGTTCTGATACGGTATATCAGGATCGGTCCTTACTCCAAACCGGTCATAAATCTTAAGTTCTTCATTAAAATAGGTGATTATCGAGCTGTCGGTGTTAAACTTTTCGGTAGTTTTGGAGATAATCTCATCTACATTAAAATACCTGACCCTCTCTCTCATTATTCCAAAAAGAGTAGAAACATTGTTGATGGCAACTAAATCGACCTCCTGAACCCCGGGAACATCATCTTTGTACTGCAACAAACTCCTGATATCATCCATGGCATCAAGGGTAACACTGCATGCGTCCCGTGCGCCTTTCACTCCCGCACAAAGAATCCGTAGCAGCGCAAAAAACTCCATCGTCGCATTGGTATTCCCTAGTTGGTTTAAAAACAATATAAATTGGTCGGTGTTGCCTATCATGCCCCCGTTTATTCCGGCAATGGCTCTCTGGGTCATCTCTCTTATGTAGTTACGGTTCCGGTGAAGCACCGCGAGTGAATCCACATGGCTTCTGATCGATTTAAATGAATTAATCGTGCCAAAAAGATTCCCCAAAACCGCACCGGACTGACGTGAAGATGATTTGGCCAGTGCCTCCATTACATCAGGAGTGGTGATTTTTGATACTACATTTCTGTATCTGCAACTATACAGCATCCTTACCGTATTAGCAGAGCCATTTCGGTACGCCCGTGCAACCCGGGAAAGCCTCAGAAAACTTCCGTAGGTAACCACACTACCAAATATCTGCAACAATCCATCAAAGGTATTCCCCTGAATGAGCCGCAACGCTCCGGTTACAACTCCAGCACCAGGAAGCAGTGCCATAATCTGAACAGCGGGATTATTAAGAAACTCATCTATTCTTTGGTTGCGCTCAATAATCTGAGAATAGGTGGTTATCTGTTCGATATACTCCGCGGGCGGATGAGAGTCTGTTTTAAGATACTGTGCTATAGCTTTCTCAAGCTCATCTAACCTGTTAACGTAAGGCATTATAAATGTATTTATATAGGTTACAATCTGATCCCAATTTTCACTTTGAGCACTTTCCATCTGCTCTAAATACCGGATCGCGTCCTTGTAGTTGGCAAGTACCTCATAATATTCGTTCACCGCACGAATATGCTGAAAATAGGGGTTGTTTGAGGTCTTTACAAGATGTTCTATTTTCTCCAGTGCCTGTTCTACTGTCTTTGTCTCTCTCTCAATTACAGCGGTAAGTGAACTACTATGATCATAAGTTCTGGCAGGGGGAGCAAAGGATTCCCAATCAGACATGCCATTTAAGAGGGTGGTGCAGTGTAGCAGATTTAAATCATTCAGTTCCGTCCGTGTATGGAGCATCTGTAGCAACTGCTCGTAAGAGTACTCTCCAAGAAAATAGGACACCGCACTGTGGGAGCTGCCCAGATAGGTTCCGTCCTGGTTTTCCAGTATAAACCCAATCTGAAACTTCCCATCTGCTGAGGGTTCTGTTTTGGTCCCTATGACCACCGGAAAGGTGGGAGCTTTGGTGTCGTTGTCTGCCCTGTTAAGCACCGTATCAGATTCGTTACAAAACGTAATAAGAAAAAAGGGATATAGTGGCGTTTGAGCCCAGTCTACGGGCTTTTGCGGTTTCATGGAGGAGAAGATAAATTGCCCACCGCGGTGTTCAAGTTCGCCCTCAAATACCGCGACTGTCTTGTCTGCCTTGCTTTCGTTAACGATACAGTTGGTTTCATTGAAATCATTTTCAAGCTCAAGAATTTTTACCCGCACCGCTTGCTTTTCGCCTCTCGGTATAGGAGTGCAATGCTTAACAAACAGTCGCATGACATCACCATTTGAAGTGATCAGGTCGGAATCAAGAAAACCACTGAAATCCACCGGGTTAGCAGTATTGCGCACTTTAAGAACAACCTTAGTAGTCATTGTGCGCCTCCCTCTTTTGCATCAGGAGCCGTAACGATAACGGGTTGCACGGGATAGGGACCATTTCCGGCAATCCAGTTCAGTGCATGCGTAACAACGTGTCCCTCGTATTCACACTGTACAGTTAGTGCGGTCTAAGTGATCCCCGATACCTCGAGCGCTCCGTCGCTGAGAGTGTCATTAAACAGCTCTTCAGTACCGGTTTTTAGAATAGCTTTAACTCCCTGAACACTTCTGTTACAGTTGTCGATAACTGTAACTAACACCCCGCCTCTGATATCACCCTCTGCGGGCATCTCTAAAACCGGGCTGTTTATAGTATTTTCTCCCCGCGTATGGGAGATGTTTTTAATGCTATAGGAGCAGGGGGTCATAGGATCTTTTCTCCATGCATTGTAATGCCGGTTGCCAACAAACCACAGGTGTTCGATATTTATCAGCGCAGTGCCATCACTGTCAAGTTCGCCTGTTACCTCCTGGCACAGATCCTCCTCCTCGCCATCAAAAGTACAAAATAGTTTACCTCTAAGTTTTACTCTGATTGTCTCCTTTAGAAACTCAGCATTCACCTTAAGAAAGCACTGATCGTTGTGGCAAAAACCATTTGGTCCAGGGATCCACTCTGCGGAAAGAAGACGGACCTCGGGTTCGGGTGGCTCCTCGTTTGTTTGATCACCTTCAACCCCGGTGATAAATTTAGGTGGTTCTTCTGGTTGGTCTTCTTTTTTGCTTTCTTTTCGTTTTACCGGAGGCGGCGCGACACTCCAGTCAAGGTCTGGGTGGGTTAAGGACATGGGTAATCCTTTGTGGTGTTCAGGTGTTTCTATGGGTAATTAAGTTTGTAATTAACACTATTAATATAAATAAGGTAGGGTGAGGAGTAAAGGTAAGTGCCATGCTGGCAGGGGACTGGTAAGGTGGTTGGGCACGGGGAAAAATGGAACAGCATTATAAATGCAGAAAGTACTGGTCTGTGTCTTGCTGATTACTATAAACAGATGGGTTTTGATTTAGAACTGTAGTATAAAGTGAGCCAAACGAAAATGAAAAAGAGGCTGTTACTTTATCTATTGATAGTAAGTGTTTTTTGGGGGTGTCTTAAGGAAGATGCCTTGAGTGTACTTAATGGCCATGACCTAAGAGAGGCCGGGCTATATTTGGGGCCACTTGATCCGATTGAAACAGGGTTTGGCAGCAGAGGTCCATTTAAGGTAAACTACCAAAAGATTTCTGGTGTACATGAAGACAACAAGGATATACACCTCTTCATTCCCCAAAAAGAAGGCGAAGAAATAGCGGAAGAAAAATATCCGGTGGTGTTCTTCTCTCAGGGATTTGCCATGTCAGATCCTTTCATTTATGATGTCTTTATAGATCATATTGTAAGCCAGGGAGCAGTAGTGGTGTTTGTACCTCACCGAAACATCTTCAGGCTTCCAGGAGGGCCGGGTAACTACGAAATGCTTTTTGATGGCTATACTAAAGCAGTAAGAAAAGGGATCTCTTTTATAGACACTTCAAGAATTGGTGTAGTTGGAAGATCTTTTGGGGGGGGGGCTGCACCATGGCTAACATATAAAATGATAAATGAACATGGGTGGGGTGAAGATAAAGCATTTATGTTTATAATGGCTCCCTGGTATTTTCATAAAATAACAGATGAGCAGTTAGCAAGTTTCCCCGACCATGTTAAGCTGCATATTCAGGTGTATAGTGATGACAAAATCAATGATCCGGCAATAGCTTCTGAACTTTTCGGGACTATATCAATTCCCGAAAAAAATAAACTATTCAGCATAGTGTACAGTGATACCGGTAAAGATTACAATGGCGATTTCTATATCTACAGCGCAAATCATCAGGTGCCCAAAAGTAATGTGGACACCAGAGCTGTTTATGATGGATATCTTTACCATGCCGTTATAAAACAGTATCACATACTTTTTGATAGTGTGATGAATCAAGAAAGCGAAGCAATGGAAATCCTCAATACGGGGTTAAAAAATCCCAAGCTGTGTTCTATGGGTGTATGGCCTGATGGCAGGGCTGTTCGCCCCATTAAGGTAACCCGTAACCCCCAGTTGGACAAAGGATCTTTGTCGTTCTATTTTCCATTTACCAGTATTTTAAACCCCCGAAGATAATTAAAAGCTTGCTCTAAAAAAATGATATGGTTATATTCAGTATCAGAACTTTTTTCTCTCTCCTTTTTTTCTTTCCCGGCAAAATGTTTTTCAATGGATTCTGGTATAAACTCTATCTGAGGGGTTATAAAAAATGAGGGCAGATCAATGCTTCAATACTCTTCCTCTTTTTGAGTTCACTCACTTGCTAAACATGAGCGACAGGGCTGGAATGTTTCAGCATGCCAAATTTTCACTTCCTGATTATTTTCACGGTTACTGTACCGATGATAATGCAAGAGCTTTAATTCTCACCATTAAGCTTGAGCAGCTGGGGATTGTGACACCCGAGCTGAAGCGTATTGCTTCAAATTGTCTTGCGTTTCTTTATTACGGGCTTAACAGAGACTCTAAACGCTTTAAAAACTTTATGGATTTTAAAAGGGAGTGGCTTGAAGAGCAGGGGTCTGAAGACTGTCATGGGCGCGCTTTGTGGGCTTTGGGGTATGTTGTTAGTACTTCGGCTCAAAAGTCTCTAAAAAATGTAGCTTCGTTGCTACTTAAGGACGCTACTTTGTCACTGCTCTCGCTAACTTCACCCAGGGCGTGGGCGTTTTCATTGCTGGGGGTGTATGAGCTACTGGAAAGCACCTACAGGGGAGATCATGAGATGGAGCAGATAAGGGATGAGCTGGTGATGAGGCTTATGGGGTGTTATGAGAGGTGTGCAGATGAGAAGTGGTGTTGGTTTGAGAATGTCTGTACCTATTCAAATGCTAAGCTTCCCCACGCACTTATACTTTGTGGGTTTCAGAGTGGAAGAGAAGAGGTGGTAAATGCGGGCTTAAAGACACTTAAATGGCTCTTAGAGGTGCAGACTGCAAAAGAGGGCTTTTTTACTCCTGTTGGGTGTAATGGTTTTTATCCCCGCAAAAGCTTGCGCGCACAGTTTGATCAGCAACCAGTTGAGGCAGCCTGCATGGTGTCTGCATGTAGTGATGCCTTTAGGGTTACCGGTGAGCGGTGGTGGCTTTTAAAAGCGGCTGATGTATTTCAGTGGTTTACGGGAAAAAATCAGTTGGGTGTGTCATTGTACGATTCATCCAATGGGGGATGCTTTGATGCTCTTACAAAGGAGGGGCTAAATTATAACCAGGGAGCAGAATCAACTCTGTCATTTTTGCTGTCTCTTGCAGAAATGTACCACCTACGACAGGAAGCACTAACTGCTGCTTCTGGGGCAACCGAAGACCGATTGCTCACGACAGGGGGAGGCTAAACGAAAATCAGGTTTTCAAGAATACTTTTGATTACTCCAGGAGAGAGTGGTTTTGCAAAAACAAAATCTATACTAAATGATCGGCTTTGGTCCTTTAAAAAGGAAGGGTTATCGTTTCCGGTCCACAGGATCACAATTACTCCTGGTATCTTTTTCTTTGCATAGTCGCTTATTTTTACCCCCGCATCCGTTATTTCATCACTGAAGCAAAGGTCAGTGAGAATGACATGGTAGTGGTTGTTGCTGATAAGCTGTTTTGCTTCCTCAAAGGATTGGCAGGTGTCGATCAAAATATTTGCTTCCTTGAATATTTTTCTCATCGCAAAAAGAACCGCAGGGTCATCATCGATTACAAGGAGTCGTTTTCTTTTCCTTACGGTGCTTACTTTGGCGGTGGTAGTGGACTGCTTAAGAGGGATTAACAAAGTTACCTCCTCATTGAGGTTAGGTGTTTGAGTAACTGGCTTTTCAACCGCTTAAACAGAGGGTAGCAATTAACGTGCCACTACTTTGATGGGCCTGGTAGCACGGTGGTGGGCAGGGTTACAGGATTGCTGGAAAGATGCGCTAAACCCTTTAAAGGTAATGGGTTAAAGGGGTGGCCAGCAGGGGCCGCGTGTCGGTGTAAGAACACGCGCCCACTTATCAAACTTACCTTTTTTTCTTCTTTTTTTACTTTTATAAATCTAAGAATTCTCATTCTGACATGTTTTGTTTCATAAATGAAGACAGGATACTCTTCCTTTCTGTTGCTGCTTTCATCCTTTAAGCAGTGCTCGGCATATTTGTTGCAACTTTATTTAAACAGAATGAAAAGCAAATCACAGTACTAATCGTCAATATACAGGTCTGGTTTTAGGATATAACTCGTTAGGAGGAGGCGTTTATGTTTTATAAATCTTTGGAGACATTTTTCAGAACAGCTTTGGCCGCGACTTTTTTCTTCTCTATAGCGGTGTTGGCTCAGGAGGAGCAGTCTCAGGTAGAGTTTATAAAAGGAGATGCGGTGAGGATTTCGGTATTTCCGGAAACGGAACATTTTTTAAATGGTATTTACCCAATAGATTCAAATGGCGAGATTATTTTACCGCTGATTGGTAGATACAATATAAGCTCAATGAGTAACACTCAGCTGAGTAGTTTTCTTCAGAGCACCTATCAGCAGTACCTGCGTTTCCCCGAGGTTCAGGTTACGCCTCTTATGAGAATTAGCATGTTGGGTGGCTTTGATCAGCCTGGAATGTACTATATAGAGCCGCAGCGTTCCCTGTGGGATCTGGTTCATTTAACAGGGGGGCCCAATTTTGAAGACGGGCTCAAGAGGATGCGCTGGGAACGGGGTCGGGAACTAGTAAGTAAGGACCTTATTCCTATCCTGGAGTCAGGGATGTCGCTAAAAGATGCAGGCTTTCGCACCGGGGATCAGGTATGGACACCAGATGAGGCGAAGGAAGGGTTTTGGTCCTCTGTTGTTCGCGATGTGGTTATACGGGACATTCTGCCCATGGCTACTTTTACCCTCTCGTTGTTTGTAAGCCTGGCTACAATCAGAAACAATAGTGATTAATATAAAAGGGATGCAAATAAACTGAAAATAGTTCACCAGAACAGGAGTGTGATGAAGTGACTTTTAGAAATACAGGAAACCAAAACAAATTTCAGTTGGATCACTTTATCCATCTGGTTAGAAGGTATCTGTGGTTTATTCTGCCACTTTTTACAGTGGTTATGGCTCTATGGGTGTTTTTTGCCTATAAGATGGGAGCGTTTACCCCAGAGCTGGAAGCCACGGCAATTTTACGATTTGATGATCCGCAGAACCTTAGTGCAGTGGATGATAGGGTAGGGTATGAGGTTGAGAGCAGAGCTGTACTGGTTAAAAGCAGAACTCTGTTGGAAGAAGTGGCAAGAAAGCTCTCGCTTCAGCTTTTAACGAATAGAGTTTCAAGAGAAGAGGTGTTTGACTCTCTAAGAGTTGGTATAGAAGCCCCACTGGGTAAGTACCAAATAGATATAAGTGGCAGCGACTATAAAATTTTCTATAGTAATTCAAATGCTGGTATAAGAAACAGGGTTGTAGCCAAGGGGGCCGTTGCGGATCTTGATTCACTGGTAATGCCGGGAGTATATCTGTCATTTGCTCAGCGCTATAGAGAGGATCCCTATACGGTGCAGTTTACCATAATGCGTCTGAGGGATGCAGTTGATTATATCCTCACAAATCTGGATGTAAATGTAAGTGAACCGGTTGGCTCGGTACTGAGCATTACTATGGCCGGTCAGGACTATCCGCTTATAAAACGAGTGGTTAATACTATAGCAAATGATTTTGTACGCGAAAACTCAAGTTCAAAAAAGGGGCGCAGGGGAGAGATACTAACAGTACTCGAAAAACAGCTTGAAATTGCTAAAGGTGAAATGAAAGAAGCCGAAAGGGCGCTTCAGAACTTTAGAAACCAAAACCCCACTGTAGGACTTCCGGATGCAACCATGCCGCCCAGTGTACTTTCTGATCTTCAGGAGAATGAAGCGGCCTTAAGCTCCTATATCAATCAGGCTAACTCACTGATGGAGCGTTACCGAAACACTTCCAGCCGGGAGCTTTTGCCTATCCTTAGTGAAATGGTGGCATTCTTAGCTTCTCATGGGGCAGGAACCGCTCCAGGACTTCAAAGCGAGCTTAACTATCTCTCAGAGCAGGAGCGAATATTTCAAAGAGAATACTCTCCATCCCATCCTCTTGCAATCGAAAACCGAAACAAGATACGGGATCTTGGAAGTAAAATTTCATCCGCGCTCAATACCCTAACAAGCGATCTTGCGCGCAGAAGGGATGAAAATGCCAGAAGAATAAACAGTATCCACAGTAACCTGGCAGCACTACCAGCACAGGAGATTGAGTATGCCAACTTAACCCGACAGTATGAGGTTAACGCCGAAATCTATGCAACTGTACTGAGCCGCTATAATGAGGCAAAAATTGCCAAAAACATAGAAATGGGTGATGTCTATGTGCTTGACTATGCAGTTGAACCGGAGGGGGTAGTTGATTTCAGAACCTTGATTATGATCTTTGGGGCAGGGTTTCTTTTCAGTATGACTGCTGGTTTAGGCCCTGTTTTAACGATAGATCATTTCGACAGAAAGGCAAGAACCGAAAAGGATCTTCAGCGCCTGACACCACTTTTGCTTCTGGAGTCTATACCGGTGAAAGGAAAATGGGAACAGGGCATAAACACCACCGAGGGGGGAGAGATAGATTCAAAGCTTATGGCTGCCGATTACTCCCATAACTATGTGGATGAGACCTACAGATCCCTAAGGGCAAAAATACTGCTCAGTCTCTTTGAGGAGAAGAGAAAACGGATTCTTATCACCAGCCTTAATATGGGTGAGGGAAAGTCATTTACTGCTTCAAATCTTGCTATCACTATGGCTCAGCAAAACCTTTCCACTCTTTTAGTGGATGGAGATATGAGAAGGGGTACACAGCACCGCACCTTTGGTCTGGATAAAAAGCCGGGGCTTTCAAACATTCTAATGGATAGAAAAGAGCTTGACCGAACCAATTGTACAAATCTCCTCAGACCCTCTCATATTTCAAATCTCAGCATACTTTCAAGTGGTGTTTCTGTGCCAAATTCTGCAGAACTGTTAAACTCTTCCAGGTTTCGATTGCTGTTGGATCTTTTAGGCGAGCATTTCGAAGTAATAATTATGGATACTCCCCCTCTTGGAGTAACAACTGATGCTGTGGGGGTTCAGAACTCATTTCACAAGTACATAGTAGTTGTTCGTGCGGGGTATACAAATATCGCCCATTTGAACCGTAAAGTAGGAGAATACCCGGGATTAAGGAAAAAGGTGCTGGGGCTGGTTTTTAACGGTGCACCTTACAGACGTTCTCCATATTATCAATATAACTCATACAGGTACTGAAATTATGTGTGGAATAACAGGTATATATAATCCGGATCCTAGCTGTCCCGTAGAGTGGGAAACTCTGATGACGATGACACGTGCACTTGAGCACCGGGGCCCAGATGATGAGGGGTATTATATTGGAGATGGGGTTGCTCTGGGGCAACGGAGATTAAGTGTGATTGATATAGCGGGTGGAAAGCAGCCATTGGCAAATGAATCTCGTAGTGTATGGGTAACTTTTAACGGAGAAATCTTTAATTACCTGGAATTAAGGCAGTTTCTGCTAGCTAAAGGACACAAGTTTATAACAAAAAGCGACACAGAGGTTCTGGTACATCTGTACGAAGAATTTGGGCCCGATTTTGTGAACAAGCTAAACGGGCAGTTTGCTATCGCTATTTGGGATAAAAAAAATAGAGAGGTATATCTTTTTCGAGACAGAGTGGGGATTCAACCTCTCTATTTTTGTTCCCCGTTTGGGGACACGGTGCTCTTTAGCAGTGAGGTTAAGGCGTTGTTTTGCCATCCGGGGGTGAAAAGGGAGGTTGACAGAATCGGTCTTGAGCAGATTTTCACTCTTTGGGTTACTGTTCCCCCCAGGACGGTTTTTAAGGATATTTATGAATTGCCACCCGGAAGTTATGCACGAATCAGGCCCGGAAAGATCGACATAGGCAGGTACTGGAGCGTTAAGTTCCCTTCAGCGGGGGAGCATTCATCTAAAGCTCTTGAACATTCGATGGAAGATTTACGGGAGCTTCTTTATGATGCTGTGAGGCTTCGGTTAAGGGCCGATGTTCCGGTTGCCGCTTATCTTAGTGGAGGGCTGGACTCTTCTATTATTACCTCCTTAATTAAACAGGAGCACAAGAATAAACTTCAGACATTTTCAGTCGGCTTTAAGGATGATCTCTATGATGAGGGGATGTATCAGAAGATTATGTCAGAGCGTCTTGGAACCGATCATCGCAACATAGTTGTAGACTATCGCCATATAAGTGATATGTTCCATGATGTCATCTGGCATGCTGAGAGTCCCATGATCCGTACTGCACCGGGGCCGATGTTTGCACTCTCAGGGTTAGTTAAAGAAAATGGTATGAAGGTGGTGCTTACAGGAGAGGGGGCGGATGAGGTTTTTGGTGGCTATAACATATTTAAAGAAAGTCTGGTCAGGCGGTTTTGGGCCAGAAATCCCGAATCCAAAATCCGCCCTCTTTTACTTAAACGTCTCTACCCTTATATTCAGGGTGGTACAAACGCAGCTGCTTTTTGGCAGAACTTTTTTAAGCGTGGCCTTAAAGAGGTCTCTGACCCCTATTATTCCCACAGACTTAGATGGTCAAATACTTCAAGGATGAAGCGTTTTTTGGCATCGGAATATAGAGAGGGCTTAAATGAAAAGCAGCATGTTTTTGATGAGCTTGACAGATATTTAGATCCGGAAATGCAAAAATGGCACCCGCTTTCTCAGGCACAGTATTTAGAGATGGTTTTGTTTATGCCTGGCTATTTGCTTTCTTCCCAGGGGGATCGAATGATGATGGCAAATTCAGTCGAAGGGCGTTTTCCGTTTCTTGACCACAGGGTTATTGAGTTTGCCAATTACCTTCCTCCAGAGCATAAATTGAATATTCTTAATGAAAAATTTATTCTCAAAAAAGCGTTTTCTGAATTATTGCCTCAAGAGATTCATCAAAGATCAAAGCAGCCCTACAGGGCACCGGTAGGAAGATGTTTTAAGTCTTCCAAGGAAAATATCGCATCTGCGGCTCTTTCCCCTGACTGTATAACAGAGGTATCGATGTTTGACAGTTTTGCCGTAAATAGTTTATTGCACAAATTGAATTCAGATCAAAACCTGAGTGCTTCTGATGATATGGCTGTGGCTGCTATAGTATCCACACAACTGCTTCACTATCAGTTTATAAAAAATGATAAATTTCAGGCAGGTCAAAACAAATATTCAGCAAATCTGGTTGAAAAGGTAAAGTTCAAAAAAGATATGGTTCTAAACAAACAGAGGGGGTAAGTTGCTTTAACCAATGTATTACAAATATGGTAAATATCTAAATAAGGGGACTAAAGCTGTGATGTGGATTCTTTTGGGTTTAACTACTATGGGATTGATTTTGATTACTTTACACTTTTTTACCAGAAAATCTAAAACAGGTAAAGTATACTTTCCGTATATTAAAAGAAAAACCGAAAATGGTAACCAGAAATTCCCGCTTCACCTGTATGTAGCGATATGCAATCACTATTCTCCCTTTTGGAATGGTGTAAGTCAGGAGATTGCTGAGCACAGAGTTATTACCTGGTGCAGAGAGTATCGAAATTTTGCCAATAAACATCGGGATAGTAACGGAAAAAGGCCAGTCCATACCATTTTCTACGACGAACAGCAGTACAATGCTAAATTTTTAGATTCTTTTAGTAAGTTATGTTGGGAAGGCTTGGCAGATGTTGAACTATTACTTGAATCGGGGGGCAATAGCGGAGAACAGTTCAGCAGGAGAATAGAGGATTTTAGAGATGTGTTGTTTCATCATCATGGTCTCTTAAGAAAAGATCGCTTTGGTGAAATCCGATTCGGTGCTATTCACAAAAGTACGTCAGCAAACAAATCCGCAATAACTGTTCAGGATAATACAGAGTTATTTTCCATTTTGAAATCGAGTGGCTGCCTGGCCTTGTTCAACAGTCCTTACACTCATAAGAGTAGTCAAAAAGAGGAGCATAATGGAATATATTTTATACCTCAAAACGGGTATGATGATTTGAATTCAAAAAGAACGCTTGTTTTTGCCGGATTGGATAAATGGATTGACAATGAACTTTTATACATTCAGGGCCCAATGGCTTTAAACTGGAGAAACCGGGTATGTGGGCTCATACCAAGAGTAGAAGATGGAGAGTTGGGGAATTGGGCAAAGGTCACTCCGCAGCGGGTTCAACTATGGGTTAAGTGTCCGGTGAAGTTGCAGGGGATTTCAAATCATATATTTATTAAACTACATACATTTGGTGCGGTTGATTCCAATGTGCGTTATATTTTCGGAGAAAATGGGTATCATTCACTTTGCAGCGAGCTGGAGCAAAAGTATAATGACGGTGAGCGTTATAAGCTGCATTATGTTTCTGCTTATCAGATGTATTCAAAAATCCGACAACTTTGTCTCAAGGAGAAAATGGCTGGAAACACACAAAACACTCCATAAGTACCTTCATTATTTTCACCAATAATATTTCATAAGATGTTTGACGCAAAAACCAGTACATTGTATTTTCCCTCTTCACTAAGAAGGGGAAGAGATAATTATGGCAACACAGATCAACCCAGAGCTTAGCTTCAACGGTCTTACCGTACTCTACAAAATAGCCCAACAACTCGCTTCCGGCAACGAACTTGAGGAGATGATGTCTGCTATCTTGGAGATTTTGGAAAACAATGCTGGTATGAAGCGGGGAATGATTTCGATATTGAGTCCTAAAAAAGAGGAGCTTACGGTTGATGTGGCCAGGGGGATTTCTGAAAGCGAGAAGCGAAAAGGCCGCTACAAACCAGGCGAAGGAATCACCGGGCGTGTTGTTGCCTCCGGCAGACCGGTAGCAGTACCAACCCTTGAGAGTGAGCCAACATTTTTGGATCGAACAGGAGCCCGTAAGGGGTTAAGGCAGTCTGATCTTTCCTTTCTCTGTGTACCCATCAAGGCCGAGGATGTAGTAGTGGGAGCGTTATCGGTGGATAAGCTTGCGGTTGAGGATGCGGTAACTTTGGAAGGTGAGCTGCGATTTCTGGAGGCTGTTGCTGATCTGATTGCTCAGGCTGTACAGTGCAGGCGACGTCAGTATGATCTTATTCAGGCATTGGAGAGAGAGAACACTGAACTGCGCCGCTCCCTTGAGGATAAAGGCAAACCGGATCAGATGATCGGTAACAGTTCAACAATGAGGGATGCCTATCGCCAAATCGCAATGGTTGCTCCATCCGTTACCTCGGTGCTTATACGGGGAGAGACGGGTACCGGAAAAGAGTTGGTGGCAAGGGCTATTCACCAAAAGAGCCCTCGTAAGGATAAGGCTTTTGTTGCTGTTAATTGTGCAGCTCTTCCTGAATCCCTTCTTGAGAGCGAACTTTTTGGTCATGAGAAGGGTTCATTCACCGGGGCAACTTCAAAGAGGATTGGACGTTTTGAAGCTGCCGATGGTGGCACATTGTTTCTGGATGAAATAGGGGAGATGCCTCCCTCGGCTCAAAGTCGTCTTCTTAGGGCTATTCAGGAAAAAGAGTTTCAAAGAGTCGGGGGTACAGACGCAATAAAGGTGGATGTGCGCCTTATCTGTGCTACAAACAGAAACCTTGAGTCTGATGTTCAGCAGGCACGATTTCGGGAAGATCTCTACTACAGGATAAATGTATTCACAATTATCCTCCCACCGCTGCGCGAACGCGGTGCCGATGTGTTGCTTCTTGCAGATTATTTTGTAAGAAAATATTCTAAACTCCATGATAAGCCCATAGAGAGAATTTCAACCCCTGCCATCGATATGATTTCTGCTTACCACTGGCCCGGTAATGTACGGGAGCTGGAAAATGTTATGGAGCGTTCGGTTATTGTAGCAACCGGAACTGTTATCGATGGCCATGACCTTCCACCTACATTACAGGTCAAGGATATAGTTTCTCAAAGCAAACGGAAGGACACCTTTGATAATCTGGTTGCAGCGTATGAAAGGGAGCTTATAATTGATGCCCTTAAGGATAAAAAGGGAAATCAAACAGAAGCGGCGAAACTACTAGGAACCACTAAACGTATTATTCAGTATAAAATAAACAAGTATAATATAGACTTTACGAGGTTTAAAGGTGGTGAGACTGAACTTTAGGAATTATTCTACTATTCAGGTGGAAAACAAAGTTTAAAAAAGGAGCACAGTTGCTGCGCTCCTTTTGGGTTTTGACTAAACGATCTACCCTACAGCTTCGACGCCTTCTTCTCCGGTGCGTATTCTGATGCATCGTGGTAAATCGAGGATGAAAATTTTACCATCACCGATTTTTCCGGTTCTTGCACCCTTCGTTATTGCATCTACTGTGGGTTGCACAAATTCATCATTAACCGCTACTTCAATTCTAATTTTTTTTAGCAGGTTAACCTCTACTACATTGCCTCGATAGTTTTCTGTATATCCTGCCTGTTGACCGCACCCTATAACGTTGGTAACGGTCATTTTTCGTATGTTGTTTGAAAATAAGGCTTCCTTCACATCGGGCAGTTTTGTCGGTTGAATAATAGCAATAACCAATTTCATATCATCTCCTTGTTTTTTTAATTTTCGGTGTTAAAGATTTGGAAACCGGCATATGCTTCAAGTCCATGTTCCCCGATATCTAGTCCCTGAAGTTCTTCTTCTTCGCTTACCCTGAGTCCAACAGTTCTCTTAATTACTGTAAAAAGAATCAGTGCCATAACAAATGCCCAAATAAACACACTCACGACTCCTATAAGCTGGACCCCAACAGGACCAAACCCACCACCAAAGAAAAGGCCGTTTACACCGCCATATTGTTCCTGGGCAAACAAGCCAGCGGCAATGGTTCCAAATGCGCCGCATACACCATGAACACTGATTGCACCAACCGGATCGTCTATTTTTAAAACTTTGTCGATAAAAAGAACAGAAAAGACCACAATCACTCCACCAATCAGACCAATGATTACTGCACTTAAGGGTGAAACATCTGCACAAGGGGCAGTGATCGATACCAGGCCGGCGAGAGCACCGTTTAAGGCCATGGATGCGTCAGGTTTACCTAGTACAATCCATGCTGTGATCATTGCGGCAAGAGCTCCAGATGCTGCAGCAAGATTAGTGGTTACAGCTATGCGCCCGATTGAAAGGTCGGTAGCTGCAGTGGTTGAACCGGCATTAAATCCATACCACCCAAACCATAAAATAAATACTCCAAGAGCTGCCAGAGGGATATTGTGACCCATAATAGCTCTGGATTTTTTATCCTTCCCGTATTTACCAAGACGTGGGCCCAAGATGATCGCTCCAGCAAGAGCTGCCCATCCACCTACAGAGTGTACTACAGTTGATCCGGCAAAGTCGATAAAACCAAGGTTCTCAAGCCAGCCTTCCCCGTTAAAGAGTCCGCCCCATGCCCAATGGCCCGATATTGGGTAAATAACGGCAGAAATGATTATACTATAGAAAATATAGGCACTGAATTTAGTTCTTTCTGCCATAGCACCGGATACGATTGTTGCAGCTGTTGCAGCGAAAACTGTTTGGAAGATAAAAAAGGCAAAAGGCCAGTCGGCTATATCAGGGATCGCATCGGTAAGGAAAAATCCACTGGTTCCGACAACACCACCCATCGTGGTCCCAAACATTAAACCAAACCCAAGTACCCAAAAACCAAGTGAGCCCAGGGAAAAGTCCATCAGATTTTTCATCATTATATTGACACTGTTTTTAGCCCGGGTGAAACCTGACTCAACCATCGCAAAACCAGCTTGCATAAAAAATACCATAAACGCGGCGATAAGTGTCCAGGCTGTATCAAGAGAATCCTGAAGATGACCAATGGTTACATTGTCTTCTGCAAAAGTAGGCCAGGCAGAAAATAATAGCACAGTTAAAGCAATTTTTAATTGTATAGTTTTCATGAGTAGACGCCTTATTGTTAGAATGAAACAATTATCTCCATGCCAAGAGCATAACCAGGATCTTCACTGTTTGTGGGAAATGCCGCTTGTCCCCAAATCCACCATTCAACTCCATCTGCAGGGAATACATAGAATGTTGGTACTAACCACACCTCATTATCATCATCGTCATCAAGAACAAACCAGTGGTATTCAATTGGTAACCCAAAGGCTACAACATCGTTAAAGGCGTAGCCGGGTTCAAAGTAGAAAAACATTTCATCTTCAATACCAAAAAGTGGCGACTCTGGAGAGTTAATCTCATCAAAATCAAACAGTCGATAAAAAGCAAATGCGGTGTAGAAATTTGCCATTTCCATATAGGGCTCAACAAGTAATGTGAGTACATTGTATCTATCCTCAGCTCCATAGTTTGTAAATCCTATATCTGCTTTGATATCCAACATTCCAAAGCTGCCATTGTACTCTGCTCCACCAAAGAGATTAAATCCACTGAAATCTTCAAGGGCACTGCCCCTGATACCGTAAGCTAAAGAGAGTGAATGGTTTTCGTTAATGCCAATTGAACTTACACCTATTGCATCAACGGTGTTGTAATCAACATCAGCGACTCCCAGAATTAGCTCTTGAGTAACAGAGCCTAAGTCCAATGAATAACTTAAACCTCTTGTAAAGCTCTCAGGTGTAATCATACTACGTCTTTTATAGAAGTAGTAGTCAAATGTGCCAAATTGATATACCAAGTCCCCAACACTGAACGTGCCGTATGGACTGGCGTAGGTTACATCAAACCCGTCAATGTTTACCTGTAACCATCTCTCAGATGGGTCACCCTGGCCTGCAGGAATACGGCCACCTGAGGGAGCGTAAGCGTCTGAGTTTACCGTTACATATAAATTCGCACTGACATTGTCGCTAAAAATGAATTCTGCCCCTAAATCGAGCTCAGAATTGGTGAAATAATTTCCGCTGAAATCTGTCCATACATCTGTATCGAGATACCCACTGATAGATAGGTCAGGTTGGGAGCTCACAGGTAGAATAAGGACCAAAACACATAAGGTTAAACAACTAATAGTAAAGCGCATATAATCTACCCTTTCATAAAAAAAAGAATTACATAAGTTAATAAGTTGCAACTTGTCGGGAGAAATATGCAACAGATGTGCCAATCAAAAGAAAGGTGTTTTCGGGGCTAAAAAAGGCACTTAGATGAAGAAATCGTAACACAAAAAAGTATCAGGTACAATTACGTAGCACAATAATGGTATTCAAGGCAAGGGGTAAAGAGGAACTCTGATTATAATCAGTAAAATGAAGACAAATCTTGGAGATTACGTATAAATAGGTCAGCTAAATACAACAGAAAAAAAGAATCAGGAGGCTTCACTGAAAGTATTTTTACTCTGATTTAAGTAATTATAAAGAGTAGCCCGACCTACACCAAGCATCCTTGCGGCTTTTGCTTTGTTGCCACCGCTCTTTATTAATGCGTCTTTTACAGTATCATTACTAAGTTTAGGTTTTCGACCAACTTTAAGAGGTGTACTGGAGGAGATTGTTTCATTTTTGGGGGCAGAGATAAGTTCCGGAGGAAGGTGGTTAGGTAAAATTACTGAATCATGACATTTTATTAGACAGAATTGAATAGCATTTTGGAGTTGACGTACGTTTCCTGGCCAATTATAGTCCATCATTACTGAAATTGCTTCTTTAGAAAAAGAAACAGAATCCCTTGAAAGCTTTTTGCCTATATCCTTTAAAAAGTGATTTGCAAGTAAGGGTATGTCATTTCTTCTTTCTCTAAGTGGAGGCATCTGTACAGGGATTACGGCGAGCCTGTAGTACAAATCTTCCCTAAATTGGTCCAACCCTACTAACTCCATCAGGTCTTTATTACTTGCACTAACGATTCTAACGTTTACTTTCTTGGGTGATTCGCTACCAACAGGCTCAAAAGTACCTTCCTGAATAACCCGTAACAGTTTTACCTGCATTTGCTTAGGTAATTCTGCGACTTCGTCCAAAAAAAGCGTACCGCCATCAGCAAGCTCAAAGCGCCCCTTTTTGTCTCTTATAGCTCCGGTAAATGCTCCCTTAACATGGCCAAACAGCTCGCTTTCAAGTGTACCTTCGGGTATCGCGCCACAGTTAAGCGCAATGAAAGGGTGATCTCTCCGGGAACTTTCGTTGTGAATTGCTTTTGCAACCAACTCCTTTCCCGTACCGCTTTCACCAGATATTATAACCGAAAAATCACTGTGTGCTAAATCTTTAATGAGCTCATAAATTGCAACCATTTTATAGTCTTGTCCTATGATACCAGAAAATTTTTCCGATTCCCCAAGTTTCATCTCAAGTTCTTTAACTCTGGTTTCATCACTAAAGGTAGCGATAGCACCTGTTACATTGCCATCATCATCTAAAAGAGGGGTTCGTGTCACCTTTAGTTCCATACGCCGACTTTCATGATTGAAAAAGACTGTAGAGTAAGCGGCTTTGGGAAGCTTATCGAAGGTGCCTTCTTCACAGAAAGAACAGTATTCACCACAAAAGTTTGGGGTAAAAAGGTCATGGCAGTCTTTGCCCAGAACCTGGTTTTGGGGTATACCTGTGATCGTTTCGGCGCTTTTGTTAAAGAAAAAAATTCTTCGGTCAAGATCGTGAGCAATTATGCCTTCCTGTAGACTATCAATAATGTTTTTAAGATAGATACGTTGGCTTAGAAGGGTAGAGCAGTAACCATCTTTGAAAAAATTATCTACTTTGTTTTCGATGTAAGTAATATAGGATTTAAAATCAAAGCTTTGCCATGATGAATCCCCAATGTTTTCGACGGGGTCTTTAATGTCCCAGTTTATGATTGGTGGAACTCCGGTAAAAACCGGGCAACGTTTTTTAACGTCTACTCCCAAAGTAATAACAAGGTCTACAGGTAGATCATTTATACTGTCAATTGATATACTCGTATTTTCGGTTGTTTTGATACCGTGGCTTTCAAGCAAATCTGAAATCCAGGGAGGAGTTGGTGGCGCTTCAAGCCCTATACTTATTGCTCTGATATTCTCCGGAGAAGAGTTATTTATTACAGATTCAATTACTTTGCCTTTAAATACGTTGTCGCTGTCAATTATAAGTATATGAGTAGGCTCCATATATTCTCCGGAAAAATTGCGGTGTATAACAAAAGTTTAAAGCACATTCAAAATAAATAATGGTTCAATCTAAGGTAATAATTCCTGAGTGCTTTGCTAATTCGTTTCGAACCTTTGGGATAAGTCGTGGGGTCACACTCAAAATAGTGATTCCTGCAGAGATCAGTTTTGAGGGAATGTTTTCTCTGCCAGCCATCTCACCGCAAATAGATAATGGTTTATTTTGTTTTTTGGCTTCAAGAGCAATGTTTCTCAATAAATCCCATATTACAGGATGTTCGGGGTCATATTCATTGTTAACAAGTTCATTTCCTCTGTCTATAGCAAAGAGGTATTGTATCAGATCATTTGAGCCAATGCTGGCAAAATCAATTAGCTTAAGTATTTCTGATGCCTGAAGAAATGAACTGGGGGTTTCAAACATCGCTCCAAATTCAATGTTTTCAACCGAGCTGTTGCATGAAGAAAGGATCTCTTTTGTTATATCAAGAAGTTGTTTCATTTGAAAGCTATCAACAACCATAGGAAACATAATTTTAATTTTGGTATGTTGGCCTACTCTTGCCAGGGCTTTAAGCTGAGTACTAAGAATATCAGGATTCCCAAGAAGGAAACGTGAACCACGCCATCCAAGAAATGGGTTGTCTTCCTGTTTCAACTTCATGAAAGGTAGTTGTTTATCCCCACCAGCATCAAGAAGTCTGAATGTAACAGGCTTTCCTGCCATTAGGTTTACTATTTCATGATAAAAATGATATTGTTCATCTTCACTTATAATACGATTATGCTTTATAAAGAGCATTTCTGTTCGCAAAAGCCCTATGCCATCTGCTTTAACTTTCTTAGCATGCTGTACATCTCCAAGTGTACTTGCATTTGCAAAAACCTGCATTCCTTTGGGGGTATTAAGGATACAAAGTGCACCTGTTTCAACCTGTTCTACCCTTATTAAGGAGTTTTCAATGTCTTCATCAGGATTTAGATAAATTTCACTATCGTCTCCGTTTATCAAAATTTTGTCATTACACTGTACGTAGTCCAGTAACCCTGAAATACCTGATACCGCTGGAATACCCAATGAACGTGCAATAATAGCAGCATGGGAAGTGATACCACCTCTTTCGGTAACAATACCCAGCACTTTTTCCATATTCATGTTTACCAGCATCCCTGCTGTCAATTCTTCGGCGACAATAATTTTATTTTTACCATTGGTGCATTCTTTGTGCCCAATACAGATGAAGCCGCTTTTTTTGTCCCCAAGCCTGTTCAGAACTCTTCGTTTAATTTCACCAATATCTGTAGATCTTTCACGAAAATACTGCTCATCAAACCCTGCAAACTTCTCTTCATAGCTACCAAAAACCTCATGAACAGCCCACTGAACATTTTTACGCTCTTTAGTGACATTCTCTCTTATAGCATTCAAAATTTGAGGGTCATTGAGGATATGCTTTTGGGTTAAAAAGATTTCTGCTTCAGCTTTACCAATGTTTTTAGCAACGTTACGGGCTATGCGGTTAAGTTCATGGCTACAGATCTCAACCACTTCCTCGAAACGCCGCAATTCCTCTTCGACAGCTTTATCGGTAGAAAGGGAATACTTAGCTACGGACCTGTATCGTTCAGGCGAGTATATGCAGGCTAATCCAACTGAACGTCCACTGTTTATGGAAATTCCTTTAAATCGTTTGTTTACTATTGGATCCTTTAAAATCATACCTAAACCTTTCTGAATGCTAGAATGCCTGCTCTGCAGAGAGAGAAATCAAATCTAACCGGATCACTAGAATCAATGTTTCTGAAAAAATCCGTGATCTCTTCGGCCATTCTCCAATCGGCTACGTTTCGTTTAGTTATTCCATAGTGACGGGCTATTTTTGCCACATGGGTGTCAACTGGATATAAAAGCAGGGACGGAGAAATGTTTTTCCATATACCCAAATCGATCCCGTCTTGTTTTCGAATCATCCAGCGTAAATACAATAAAAGCCGTTTACATGCGCTCCCTTTTTCCGGTGAGGAGACAAGGTATTCAAAACCCCTTTTTATTTCTCCGTACTTTCTTGCTTCCCTGTGTATTTCATTGGTAAAAACAGTAAGGGCACTCCTTAAATTTTGGCCCCTTTTAATCTCCCGGGCAAAAAGACTTCCCAGGGAACCATACTGTTTTATAAGATCTCCCACAGACTGGAAAAAAAGGGCTAAGTCGTAACCACTGTTAAATCTATGCTTAAAACTAAGGAGGTGCTCTTTTTTTTCATAGAAGGTGGTGTTTATACAGAAACTCAAAGGCCTGTTATCGATCATTTGGTTTAGTCTTTGTATGCTTTTTATGATCATTTCAACCCGACCATAGGCAAGAAGAGAGCAGTAAAGGCCTGCGACCTCAAGATCTTTAGGGCTTTTGTGCTCATGAACACATACCAGAGGGTCTAAACCAAGATACTTTGGGTGATGAAACCTTCTATAGATTTGCTCAAAATGCTTTATGGCGTCTGACTTCTTTTTGAAATTACCCACAATTTCACACCCAACCACTATGAAAAACGATGTTTGTTACATTTTAACACTTCGTTTGAAAGATAAAATAGTTGTTGTGTATAGAAAGATTTGACTGTTTTTTGCTTGAAGCTGTAACCTATTATCGCGGCTAACTCTAATAGCTGCTTTTTTTAATTCAGCCTGATGATATCCGTTGTTTCTAATTTAGAGGAAAAAGGTCGATAAAACCTACGGTTCTTTGCTGTAATTGTTTTAAAATGTACCTTGGCTGTATATAGTGTATTCTACTCAGTAGGTACCACTATGTGATGGAGTGTTTTTTGGGGCTTGGTCAAAGGACTTGATGATATGTCCCCTCAGCAACTTGCTGTTATGAACGCACTTAGGAAAAAGGGCGCTGTTGGACCACTTTGGGAGTTTCTTTTGGAGTAAAAGGGCGTGCATTATCTGCACGCCCTGAAAAAAAACTATATCTTTTTGCTTATAACGTAAACTTACCTTTTCTGTATATCACCTTTTCGCTTCCATCATGCATAACAGCCGTAACTGTTCTATCCACCGTAGAAATAATATCTGTGTGCTCAGGAGAATGGTTAAATCCGATCGCTTCAAACTCCTCTTCAGATAACTTAGCAGCATCACCATCATAGGCATCATGATATGATTTGCCCACTGCAAGGTGGGTATTTCCGTAGCGGCCACCAAAGTTTTCATCATAAAGAGTATCTGCCATAAATTTGGAGATCCTGGAGAAGCGAGAATCAGTAAGAGAAAATTCCCCGATTTTATCGGCATTTTTCTGCTTTATCATCTCTTTTAAGAGCTTTTCATTTTTTGCTGCAGTGGCTTTTATAACTTTTCCGTTTTTGAATTCAAGCCTGATGTCTTTGATTATATTGCCGTAGCGATAGAGTGGAAGATCGAAATATATTTTCCCCTCAGTGCCTCTCCAGTCCGGGGAGGTAAATATCTCAAAGCTTGGGATGTTGTGCCCACTTCCACCAAGCCATTTCCGTTTTTCTCCGACCTTAAGCCATAAATCTGTATCTACGGATTGGACATGTAGTCTGTCTATGGGAAGTGAGTTTAATTTCTTTATTGTAGATTCAATGCCGGAATGAATAGAACGCCACTTTTTAAGTGGATCTCGTTCATTTAAAAAGCAGGCTTTTGTGATTTGATTCCAATACTGCTGAGTAGATAATCCCGCTTCTTTGGCATTCCCCTCGGTGCCATATAAACACAAGGTCCAGCAAAATTTACCTTCATCCTCTTTTTTGTCCAGCCATTCTCTGAATTTCCGGTTAGCTTTGCTTGAGAGAATGACCTTCTTGGGATCGGAGTTTTTAAGGTACATTGGGTCCTTATCAGCCAAAATTCTAACCCAGTGATCAACGGTATCAACCAGCCCCCGATAATACTTTTCCGGAAAAAACTGAAGCTGTTTTTTTGAGGATTTTTCTATCGAAATAAGTTTAAAATCATCGTCTATTATATTTATAAGCGCATGTCCACCCCGCTCAAGAACAGATGAGTAAACCTCTTTTGCCAAAGGAATGCCAGGGACCTGGGTTACAATATAGACTACATCATCTCTTTTTATACCTTTTCCGTTATTAAGTGCAAATTTAATGAGTACATCAGCATAACGTTTCAGTATTCTTGGTGCGGGAGTAAACATTTTTACCTCTCGAAAAATTAGTTTATCATAATAGTTTTTAATTTTACCAATCACACTTTTATGAAAATATATGATGAAGGCATAGCTTATCCAGAGAAAAAGGGCTCAGAAACACGTTACCCTGTATCATCCTTAGGTGATAAACGCTGCTCTTCCATTCTGATTTCATGTTCAAGAAAAAAGTTTAACAGGCTTCTAAGCAGTACAATTGATGCAAGACGGATGATCTCGCCGCCTCCTGGGCTAAGAATAGTTCGAAGTACGTCACTTGCAATAGTAAATTCAAGGCCAAGTATAAGGACACGTCCCAACTTAAGTCTGTTTCCCTGAACTGAAAAATTGCTGCCTTTAAACTTAACGATTTTAGTCGAAAAAGAAATTATTGATTCCAGTACAGCATAAAGTATCACCAGTGCTGCTAAAAATTCGGCCAAATTAGCTACAAATTCAATCAAGGTTCTTATCCACAAAGCAATGGAATTGTCCTCAACTGTTGTGGCTGCTGGAATATTAAGGCCTACAGATAAAAGCACAACAAGGCCAATAATAAGTACCGTGGGCACTATAGTTTGATAAATCAGTTCGCTTTTTGATATGTTATTCAAATCTTTTTTCCTGAATAAATATCAGTTATTCACTTTTAAGGTAATAAGCAGCTTGTCCGCAAATTGACCATGTACCCTTATTGTATAACGGTTGTGCTCCATTACCTCCAAAAACGGGATCTTCGCTATAGCAAACCTGGGTCCATTTTTTCCCCGACGGGGGGGCTGTAAGCGGTTCCGGGCTGGTTTGGATATGTGCATCTTTTCCCATGTTTATTATAAGCAACCTGTCACCAGTGTTATCTGCTCCAAAATACCGTATTACAAAGGCTTCAGCGCTAAGGAGTGCTCCATCAATACGCTCCCTGTTGTGGTCTTTAAATATTGGATCTTCCTTCCGTATTTGGATCATATCACAATGGAAACGATACCACTCTCCATGAAGAGATCGTTCCCGTAGATTTAATTTGCAATCCTCAAAACATTCAAGTGTCGCAGGGTCGGGAACAAGAGGCCCCTCTACTGCTGCGATGCTTGGAAATATGGAAAGATAATCTTGTCTGCCATGCGCAACAGCCCTTTCTTCTTCACCCTCATAATCTGCAAAGAAATAAAACGGTGTTGAAGCTGCAAATTCCTGCCCCTGAAACAATAGGGGAGTTTGAGGTCCCAGAAGCATTAGGGTGCTTATCGCTCTCAATCTCCCGGGACTACTCATACGCTCTATTCTGTATCCACGACAGGAATTTGCAATCTGATCGTGGTTCTGAAGAAAACTTATGAAATGGTTTTCAAACGACAGGGATGGAGTGCCCTTTACGCCGCGTTTGAAATAACTGTGCTGGCCCTGGTAGAGATATCCATATTTTGAAGTGGAAATCAGCTCCTGAGGAGTACCGGAGTAATCGCTGTAATATCCTTCTTTGCGACCAGTCAGTGCAACCATGGCAGTATGATGAAAATCATCATTGAGCATCAGATCGATACCCTTACCCTTTACGTAGGCTATGTCCTGCGGTTCGTTTTCAGCTATGATCAGAAGGTTGCGATTTTGGGAAGCGTCTTTGATTCTGCTGGTTATCTCGGAAATTATATGATATGAAGAAGAATCATAGATTTCCTGAGTCGCGTCCAGACGGATGCCATCAAGATGAAACTCATCAACCCAGTAAGCAGCATTTGAAACAAAGAATTCCCGAACAGGACCTGATCGTGTTCCATCATAACTGATGGCTTCACTCCAGGAACTTTTATATTTAGAGGTAAAGTAATCGGGAGAAAACTTTTTAAAATATTCAAATCCCGGCCCCAGGTGATTATAAACAACATCAAGGATAACGGCGATCTCATAACGATGAGCCTCATTTACAAACTCTCTGAAGTCATCAGGTGTGCCGTATAAACGGGTAGGTGCAAACGGGCATACCGCATCATATCCCCATCCAAAGCTTCCGTTGAAATCACCTACAGGCATTATTAGCACAGCGGTAATACCCATGTGTGCAAGTTCTGAAAGCTCCGGGGTGGCTGCTTTCCAGGTGCCTTCTTTGGTGAATGTCCCGATATGCATTTGGTAGAGTATATTTGTAGTATCCTGTGGCCCCTTCCAGGTATCATCGCTCCATTTAAATTTTCGGGGATCTACGATTTGAGATAACCATTTAGGTCCCCGTGGCTGGTATCGGGATGCAGGGTCGGGGATTATCCGCTCATCTTCATCAAGAATAACCCTGTAAAGCATGCCCTCGCTTGCAAAGTTGGCGTCAGCACTGAAATACCCATTTCCTTCATCATGTAGGGCTATTATGGCCTCTTCATTGTCGTTTGGATCTCTGGTGATGCCCACCGCAGCACGAGAGGTGTCCGGAGCCCAGATTCTAAAATTAACACCGGCTCCATCAAGTACTTCGGCACCTATCGGCAAACGTCTTTTATCTCTGTTGGTTATTTCACCCATCTTTATCTCTCCTTAAGAAATGAAGCGCATATAGTTGCCAAAAGCAATAAATACGCCAAATTGGTAATAATTACTGCTGAGGTCAGCATAAGCAACTCCTTTAAATCGTATTAATTAGAAAGGTTTTAAAGGGGGGGATATGCATAAAAGAACACCGGAAGAGGATGCAGATGTGGTAATTTATCTAAACTCTCAAAATGAGATTAAGGATGCGGGAATTTCAAAGGAGAGCATGGAGAAGCAGATTGCATACTATAAAAGAAAATGCAAAACAAGCAACAAGAAGCTCCCAAAGAGAAAAAAATAACAGTGTGGTGGTTTTTAATAAGCCCCGGGATCAACCGGGTGCTTACTTCTTATTATGACGTTTTTTTAAAATAACGCTGAAACTGAGGGGGGAGTTTGGTGTAATCTTCATTTAAAAAATCGGCAGGGAGATTTTTTGAGTTTTTTGTGTGCCAGAAGAGGATCGTTTCTTCGCTACAGCACTCATCTGCATACGCTTTGAGTGCAGCAAAAGCTTTACCCGAATAAACCCCATCGAGTCTGATCTTTTCCTTTTGATATAAAAGCAAATCACACAATCTCGCTTCTTCTGTTTCTATTCCATAGCCATCTCCAAACTGATGTTCATCGATGTACAGGTCATTTTCTGAGATACTAATCATCGGAAAGGCCGGAGCGTGGTGGTGAAGGAATTTGTTTGTCGAAACAATAAGCTTATACAGCCCCTCTCTATTGGCTACAAAGGAGGGGACAACGCGTACCGGAATAACCCTTATTTGCGGTTTTGTTACTCTTAAACCAAGTATCAGTCCTGCTGCAGTACCCATCGTACCGAGAGGGAGAAAGATTTTTGACGGACAAGGCATGCTGCCACTATCAATTTGGTCAGAAAGCTCACATGCGGCGCTAACAAATCCAATAGTTCCGGTTACAGATGAACCGCCCGGTGGAATTAAAAAGGGGGCTACCCCCTCCTTTTTCTTGTAATGACGCCTGAGTTGTGCAATGCGAACTGGTAAGGAATTCCAGTTTTGTTCAAAGTGAATTTCAGCTCCACTCCAAAGATCTCCCAGGAGATTGTGCCGAACAGATAGCGATGGTGGTTGTTCAAACAAAAGCAGCGAACACTGTAAACCCGCCTCTCTGGCATAAATAGCTGTAGCAAGAGCATGGTTAGACCCGGCAGCTCCTGAGGTTATCACTCTTTTAACCCCCTTGTTTCTAGCTTCAGCAAGCAAAAACTCAAGCTTTCTTACCTTATTGCCTCCATAGAACGTTCCACTGAGATCATCGCGCTTTATGTATACATTGCAACCGCTGCTTGGTGGATATAAATTTGACAGCGGTTTAATGTCCGTTGGATAGCCCCCTAAAGGTATATGGGGAATACTTTCTTCTAATTGTGGAAATTTCTTGAAAAGTGAATTCATATCCTGCTCCGTAGCGGTATTGCCAAACAACGGGGCAAAAGGGTTAATTTACAGCGCCCCTGTTTTTGTAGTATTATTTAATTATTTTATAAATACAATAAGCATACAAATATTGAAAATAATTAAGCCTACTATTTAGAGGCGGTTTTTAAAAAGGGGTTGGGTACTTTGATTACAATACTAGTTCTGAGCCTAACATTAGTTTGTGCTATGAATTTATCTGCCACGGAGAACAGCAGGTTGGGAGACTCTTTGGCACTGGTGGCTATGAGGGACGCGAATCCGGAAAGTGAGTTAGGATGGGCCTGGGATAATCCAATGCCCCTGTGTACCTGGATGGGGGTTGGGGTAAAAAATGACAGAGTTGATACACTCTCTCTAAGCGCAAAAGGAATTGAAGTTATTCCGGCAGCGATTGAAAAGCTTCAAAACCTCTCGGTATTCATAGTAAACAGAAACGATATAGATACTTTGCCTCGGGAAATTACAAGGCTTCATAATCTTAAAATTTTAGACCTGTGGTCAAACAATCTCACCACCTTACCTGAACAACTAGGTAATCTGCTAAGTCTTGAAACTCTGCACCTTCATGGAAACAACCTCACACGTATTCCCCAATCAATCGGTGATTTGAGCAATCTTGAAGATTTAAGCATTAGCTGGAATTCACTTGAGTCACTACCTGAAGAGGTTTTTGACCTTAATAATCTAAGAGAGTTTAGTGCAAGCGGAATTGGTCTAAAGGAACTCTCGCCTAAGATTGGTGGGTTGGTGAGTTTGGAAAAGCTGGCGTTATCTCACAATAAGCTGACTTCTATCCCCCCCGAAATCGGTAAGCTTGTTAATCTGGAGTTGCTGCATTTGGGGGAAAATGAAATTAGTGATGTTCCGGAGGAAATAGAAAATCTTACTAAGTTAAGAAGATTATGGATTTCTGATGATGATCGCACCGGTGTTCCTGCTGCAATCAGGGGAGTTGGAAGATAGCCCATAGACGCAGATTTCATACAGCTATCTTCCCGCTCAGGGTATGTTCAGGCAACTATTAAGTGAATTCAATTAAAGCACTGCTACAGATTAAAACTCTTCCTGTTCAAGCTCTTTTGCTGTGGAGCAGTATTTTTTTTGAAAACAAGACTCACAATCACCACTACAGCCACTAAGTGTGGTAATAAATGTATTATCCGGTGAAACATCTATTGATTCATTCGGAATACAGTCCTCAATAAGGTGTTTGTAAAGGACTTTGTGAGGCAACTCTTCACAAAACCCCAATTGAACATTGTGCTTATTAAGAATGCCTTCAATGTCATTGAGTTTTCGTTTCAACTCGTTCTTAGACATAGAATCAGCTGGTGGAAATTTGTAATTAGCGGGAAAAAGTGAACGCATGGGAACTTCCTGGTCTTTTGAATTATTACAGCATGACAGGACGTTCTTTAAGAACTCATTTTCCAGGGTAGGATCCATATCCTGTTCTTTCCAGAATGATCCGCCTTTGGAAAGAATGTCTGATTGCAGGCTTTGATTTTCGAGCATCAGGTCTATTTCCTCCTGATTACTTCTTTTCTTATCACTCATAGTAAAATACTCCTCCTTTGGTGAGAGGTCTTAATTTTAACCTGGTGAATGGGAATTTCGTTACAGCGGGAAGGAATGCTATCTAAACGATAGCTGTATGTAATTAAATATATTTAGTTCGCAGGATTATGCAAGATTATTTTTTATGGAGTAAGGGGGGCGGGGAACTGAATGGTTGGCCCGGGTTAAACTGAAGGAAAGATTATGCTTGGTTTCAAAGGTTAACTTTGCAATACTCAGTCACTTAGAAGTGAAAAGCAGAACTCTTTTTTTTATTTCTTGGTCGCTTAGGAATGAAAATCACAACTCTTTTTTTCACTCCTCGGTCACTTAGGAATGAAAATCACAACTCTTTTTTTCGCTCCTCGGTCACTTAGGAATGAAAATCAGAACCCTTTTTTTCACTCCTCAGTGACTTAGGAATGAAAATCACAACCCTTTTTTTCACTCCTCAGTCACTTAGAAATAAAAATCACAACTCTTTTTTTTATTTCTACTTCACAATGTTAAGTAAATTGGACTCTGTTTTTGATTGCTTAGTCACTTAGAAGTCAAAATTAGAACCCTTTTTTTTATTTCTAAGTCACTTAGGAGCCTCATTAGAACCCTTTTTTTTATTTCTAAGTCACTTAGGAGCCTCATTAGAACCCTTTTTTTCATTTCTAAGTCGCTTAGGAGCCAAAATTAGAACCCTTTTTTTCATTTCTAAGTCGCTTAGAAGCCTCATTAGAACCCTTTTTTTCATTTCTAAGTCACTTAGGAGCCTCATTAGAACCCTTTTTTTCATTTCTTAGTCACTTAGGAGCCAAAATTAGAACTCTTTTTTTGATTTCTAAGTCGCTTAGGAGCCAAAATCAGAACTCTTTTTTTGATTTCTAAGTCGCTTAGGAGCCAAAATCAGAACTCTTTTTTTGATTTCTAAGTCACATAGGAGTAAAAATTTGAATTCTTTTTAAGCGCCTGAATCGCTTTGCAAACCCTTTTTTAACCGTTGTTTTCAGTTGAAGAGGTTATGATTTGTATATGTGTAAGCCAATGCTTAATTGAAGAATAAAGAGGTGTTAGATTTCACATTTTTCCTCGTTCAGTCTAATTTTATTTGAACTCTTCGCGTATACTGTAAACAGAGCAGGCAAGGGGTCGGTACATTTGTAGGATGATGGAAAATCGATGTGCACTTTTAAGCATAAAAAAAGGGAGATCTCGGTTCTCGAAATCTCCCCAAAATGGCTGGTCAGGAGGGACTTGAACCCCCGACAAGGTGGTTAACAGCCACCTGCTCTGCCGACTGAGCTACTGACCAATAATATCTAAAGAACTAACTCTCATAGCAAGGAATCACTAATATACATAATCTGCCCTGGATCTGTCAAAAAAAAATACATACTTACTTTAAAAAAACCTATTTTGTAAGTAATAAAAATATCGTTAATCTCGTTTCCCGGTTATAGGTTTAAAAACGCAAAATGGGTATGTTTTCTGTTATTCTTTTATCTGCACCATTTCTTTTTTTTGGTAATTACACCTCAGTAGTAGATGAGATCCTTGAAAAACACGAAATCTCGATCTCTTTTCCCACAGATATTGAAGAGAAGATTCTTACTGAGTTTAGAAAGTGCTTTGTAATTGATACATTCGCCTGGAACACAGTTAGAATAAATGCGGGGAGATTTGATTACCGCTCAATGAGTGATACGGTAAAATTACCGCTAATAGATTCCGCCCGGGGTAAACAATTTGCACATCCTTTTGCCGGGGTGGTTACCTCTCCTTTTGGACCAAGAAGAAGGTCCTGGCATTTTGGGACTGATATAAACCTCAATACTGGCGACAGTGTTCATAATGTGCTTGATGGAAAAGTAAGAGTTATTCAAAATGACCGTTCCGGGTATGGTAAAGTAATTGTAGTACGACACCACAGCGGACTTGAAACGGTGTATGCTCACCTGTCACGGATTTTGGTACGACCCAATGAGCGGGTTAGTGCCGGGGATGTAATCGGCTTAGGTGGTAGCACCGGGAGGGTAACCGGGCCCCACTTACATTTTGAAACAAGGTACTATGGAGAACCTTTTGATCCGGCTAAGATGATAGATTTCGATAATTTTGAATTGAAAAATGACTCTTTGGTTCTGACAAGAGAAGATTTTGAGTATCTTACTGAGCTTAGAAGCACTGTATGGCATACAGTGCGCCGTGGTGAGACTCTTAGCGCAATCGCAAGACGCTACAGAACGTCTGTATCTGCCCTGTGCAGACTCAATGGTATCAGTTCCAGTTCTATAATACGAGTTGGACAGAGACTTAAAGTGCGAAGTGATGGCAAGCCCGTCCCGGAAGACTTCATTATCAGAAATGTCAGTGTGAGCGCTGATAAAAAGCCGGAAATCTGAAACTACCGGGGATCCTGTGGGGTGGGTCAAAAATGTTACACCTGATGGCCTTGGTCAGAGAACGCAAAAAAATGAGCTCAAAAAACGTAAAAAACCGCCCATATCTCTAATCTGCGTTGATCCTGAGGATGTATCCCCTCGCATCTTTTATTCAAGAGACCGCCTCACTACTCTAAAACGTGTTTCACTGCAACGGCTTCTCTTGCCCTACAAGAGCGGTCCATGCTTGGGCAGCCCCGACACAGGCGTATAAACAGGTCTTTTTGGGGCCGGACCATGCGTATAGGTAATGAAACTTAAATCGAAAGGAAGAGTAAGGAATTACGGGCAAACAATAAGAGCAGCTAACCAGAAGCGCTGGGATATGGTAAATGCAGTAATGAAATTAACCACAACAGAAGTTCATAGTGTAGAGCGATTAGAGGTGACCTGCTGATTAGGCAACCGTGAGTACAAAGTGAGGTCAGGGATTATCAAGAATAAAAAAATGAGGCGCTGTGGAGATATTTAAAATAAAAAAGGCCGTAAATCAACGATTTACGGCCTCTGTATTGGTAGCGGGGGCTGGATTTGAACCAACGACCTTTGGGTTATGAGCCCAACGAGCTACCGGACTGCTCCACCCCGCGGTATATCTGCTTTTGTTGTTACAACTCTCTTTCAAAGATGTCTCTAATATACATAAAGTATTCGTCGGTTGCAAGCAAGTTATTGTGATTATTAAATAAATTACTCGATATCATCAAACTCTGAAGAGGGAAATAGTTCTGCTGGTTTTTTAGGTTCTACCCGTACCGACTTACATCGTTCTGCTATTACCTCCCCGGGTGGGGCATGACGTCGCTTGCGGACAAAGCGTGCCTCTGTGACATGTACTTCAGCAAAAGAGGTGTGTTTGGCTTTGGAATACCAAACGGCTAAAGACGCGGCTTTCTCTATTATGGCTTTGGGAGGTGGTGGAGTATTTTTCGGGCGTCGAATGATGACATGGCTCCCGGCATGTCCTGCAACATGCAGCCAAATATCTGATGGTTTTGCAAAGCGGGTTGAAAGATCATCGTTATCTTTGCTGTTTTTTCCTAAAAAAATTTCCCAGCCTTCACATATAAACCTTCTAAATGGCAGGTGTTTGCCATTGGGTGCCTTTTGAGTGCTGTCTGCGTTCTTCTGCGAAATATAAGGTTTGGCATTTGATTCGATCTGCTCGAATTCTGAATCGGTGAAAGCATTAAGGATAAAATCATCGCAGAGAATACCTTTTATATTTTCCAGTACTTTTTCAATGCCCTGAATAGTACCTTCTGTTTGCTGTACTTTTTTTTCGGAAATAAGATATCCGCGCCGTCCCTTACGAGCTTTTTTGTAGAGCAGTTCAGCATTTTTTCTTGCATCAAACTTAGGATTAAGCTGCACAGTCTCCACTTTTTGGGTGTGGATATTAGTAATAGCAACACTTTTTGAACCGCGCGGAGCACTTTGAGGTGATGCTAAAAGCGAGTCGGCCACTTGACTGTACCAGGTATGCTCCTGTGCTTCCTTGAGCTCAGAATGTTGTTTTTTGAGCTTCTTTTTTTCGTGCTTAAGGGTACTTTTTAGATTATGGTAGAGTGCTCTAAGGTTTTCCTGAGCGGTTTTCTGTTCTGTACGCATAAGGCCTCTTGACTGTTTTTGCTTTCGGTGTTACTATTACAGTAGCTTATTTATTAGGAAATTACTTCAGGGAGGATACATGGTAACAACTCTTAATGTAACATGCCCACAATGTGAGCAGGTTTCTTTTATTTACCTCAGTACAAATGCGGGTGTGATAATCCTCAACTGTCCGTCCTGTTCCTCCCCGGTTATGTATTTTGATCATAAAATATATCTTCTTTCTCAAAAACAGATAGAAGCAATACGGGCAAGTGCTCATGATAAAGATATCATGAAGCTGCTTCAAAAGATAATTTCCGTTGATCAAACTTTAAAGTCCAGGACAAAAGATATTCAATCGCAGCTTAAAAAAAGATCCAGCAATGAGTCGCTAAATAAATCCCGAAGACCTGAGCGTGAAACGTGTATTGGTAAAGACGATATTGTGAACCTGAAAATTGAACTTGAGCTGTGTAATGATTCATTAAGCTTTATTAACAATATGTGATGAAAACAAATATTCATTAGTAACAGTTCTCAATTTTGAAACCTGGTCCGATAATCGGCTCCCATTTGATAAAAAAGTATAGCATCTGCTATAATGGTCTTATTTATATTACAATAAGACTATTATGAATACAGATAACCAAAGCAAAACAACGATTTTAAAATACGCAAAGTATCCTTTTACTCCTCTACTGGGATGGTCTATATCTCGCTATGAGGTATTTGATAAGTGTAAAAGATGTTATTATTACACCTATTACTCCAGACACTGCACCGAAATTCCACATTACAAACTGACTAAGCTAAGAGAGTTAACATCAGTTCCGCTTGAAGTGGGCAATGTTATTCATCATGTAATCGAAGCTTTTTTGCATCGCCTGCAATTATCAGACAGTGATATTGATGAAGAACGTTTTTTCCAGTTTGGACTTAAAAAGGCAAAAGAATATTTTTCGAGCAAGACCTTTATTGAAACCTACTATGGTAGGGTAAAAGAGATAGATTTTCAAAGAGCTGTGAAAAAAATTGAACGCTGTCTTAATAACTTTCTTCAAAGCCCCTGCTATAGTTGGATTTTCATGAAAGCCATTACAAACAGAGATAACTGGATGATTGAACCAGGTGGGATGGGGGAGACGCGTCTTAATGGGATGAAAGCCTACTGTAAAATGGATTTTCTCTTTCCTGTGGGTGATGAAGTACATATACTGGATTGGAAAACAGGGGCCAAGGACTACGCGAAACATTCGACGCAACTTATCGGGTATGCAGCTGCAGCGAGCAGTAATTTTGATATCTCTTATGAGCGCATCATTCCAAGAATAGTCTATTTGTCACCAGAGTATGACGAAATGTCGATACAGCTGAGTACTGAGAAAATAGAGGAGTTTATCGATACTGTTCGTGAGCAGACAGACCGTATGTATTCGTACTGCAAAGAAGTAGATAGAAATATCCCACTTTCAATTGATAATTTTCCTAAATCACCATCACCTTCTCTATGCAGGTATTGTAATTATCAGGAGTTGTGTTTTCCCAAGGGACTTGGGGAAGAGGAGGAAGAGGAGTTTTAAGCCCGGTGACAGGAACGTTCGCCGGGCTTTATACTAAAGTCTAGTTAATCTCTGCTAATTCTGTTTCTCCAAAATCCAGATTTCTGTTTTGTCTGATAGTTTGATCTCTTAATTCTTCAATGCTGATACTGCTTATTGGTTCATCGAGATGCAGAAGCATAAACTCAGTATCTTCAGCAAGCTCACAATCTGGTGTGTTACGCAGTATCCACCTGTAGTTTACCTCAGCCAATTCAGGATTCTTAAGATGCTCATCATAGATAAACCCCAGCATAAAGAAGGTGTTGCAATCCAGTTGAGGGCTCATGAGCTGGTATTGTCTGTAATTTCTTATTGCGGTTTGGAAGTCTGAGTTATCTTTACTGATTTTGGCAGATTCTATAAGTGCCCGTTTACCTTCTTCTGTAAATCCAAAATCAACAATGAGAACGTTGTACAGCTCCAGAGCTTCATCTGTTAGATTTATAGCTGCAAGTGAATCCGCTTTGGTTATAAGTTCAGCGGGATTTTTATACTTGTTATCTTTCCAGTCAGACTGAAAAAATTCAACGGAAACATCGTCTCTGATCTCTTGAATCTTACTGCTGAGATTCATAGTAACTAAAAACTGTTCGATGCCTGAGGTCACCCGTTTGATTTTTTGGGGCTCCGGATTGGGAGTATACCCATACTGATCATAGAGGGAGAGGATAGCAAGAGTCGTATCGATGTTGAGATCTTTTGCATCTGGTAAAAGCCTTTCATTTACGTACATTTTAGCGTACTCGGCTTTTTTGGCCCACTCTAATATACTTCTTACTCTGTTTTCTGATGTAAAACCGCTTTGTGTCGCTTTTTCAGAAATAAGCTTCCATCTCAGTAACCACTCAGCGAGATCCTTTTGGGAAAAACGGGTTACTCTGTTAGAAGGAATCCACGAGGTAATTACCGTTATATCCTCTTCGGTTATTATCTTATCGTCTCCAAGTATCTGGTCAAGATCATCGCTATAGGGTTCGCCATATTTTTCCTCGAAAAACAGTCTCATGAAAAAGTCCTGAACATTACTGCGCACTGTGTAGATCCAGCGCTCTCTAATGACAAGGCTATCTGTTTCTGGTTCATCTTCAAATTGCGCTAAAAATGCTGAGTCGGGTTTATGTTTGTCCCAGAAGAGACTGTCTGCTATAGCTCTTTTAACATTCTCAAAGGGTTCTATGGTTTCTGCATCACCATTTTCGTCTGCATCTGATTCTGTTATGAAAGAGTTTTGGTTTTCAATGTAGTAGTAATAAAGGTCTTCTTCAGAGAAGCCAAGGTTTTGTGCAAGAATCTCCATGGAATAGAGTTGGGCCGGATAGTATCGTTCTTTCCATTTCCAGTCTGCGCTGTTCATCATTTTTCTTCTGATCGTATTATCATTTCTTGAGGAATAAATGGCTGCTACCTCAACCATATACGATACCGGGCTGCGTCTGCCTGGAAAAAAGGAGTTATCATGTTCCGCGGGGTACATACTTATTGCCTGGTTGAAAGCATCAAAGCTTTCCTGGTCGATGTAGGTACGTCCAACTTTTGCAATTGGATCTTCGGGTTTCCTCTGACAATTAAAGGAAGTGAAAAGAAGTAGTGTAATAGCGAGAGCGTTGAGTAATTTCATTGGGTTACCTCAGAAAAAATATTGCTGACTAATGTTAGAGTTATTTTAAAGCTGCGACAGCCTCTTCAACTTCATCATAGATTTCAAGTAGTGAAGTGGCGCCGATGATTTCAATTATTTCATAAACATTTTCATTAACACTTGCAATTTTAAAGCTGCCGCCTTTTTCTTTAGCAGATTTGCTGCAATGCAACAGTATTCCCAGACCAGTACTGTTTACATAACGAAGTCTGTTAAAGTTCGCGACCAGATTAACGTAACCATCATTATATAGTTCGCATATGTTTTCAAGTACCATTTCTACATTGGTTGCGTCCAGATCTCCGACGAAATGGAGCAGTTTAGCATTACTTTTACCCTGAATCTCTTCACATGTAAGCTCAATTTGGGATTCCATGACTATTCCTCTCTTATTTTAGTAACCCGAACATTTGTACCATCTTCGGAACATTCAACAGACATTTTGTTGGACAGCATACGTATAAGTGCCAGTCCACGTCCTCGTTTTTGATCGGCTCCGGTATGTTTTTTCGACTCAGCCTGGTCAAGAAAACTTTTGAGAGATGCTATTTTTTCCGGATCACTTATATTTATCACATTGATATCAAATTTTTCTTTATCCATAGTCAGGATGATCTTTATTTCATTATCGCTACCCTCTTTGCCGTGTTCAACTGCATTATTGCACACCTCATCAACAATGGTCTCAATTCGAAAAGCATCACGCGTTCCATAGCCCTTTTTCCGGGCAAGGCGACTTGCCATTTGACGAACCGGGGGAACCATTTGCAGTGATGAAGGAAAGGTGAGTGTAACCGTTTCCGCTTTTTTCTGAAAATGCCACTTATAAGCGCTTGCCGCAGAGCGAATATCACTAAAAAATGAAAATATTTTGTTGGCACCCATAAGGGTAAGTTTCTGCTTGAGGTCTCTGTTAATGCCTGCAAACACCAGATCACCGCCATTTTCTGCCAGGCGCTTGCGATTACCCATAAATTCGCCCAGAGCTGCAGAGCACAGTACTGTAACTCCGGTCATGTCGGCAATGATAAAGTTTCTCTTCTCTCCCTGCATCGCTTCTTCAATACACTTTGACAGCTCACCAATACATGATGAATCAAGTTCGCCACAGAACCTGATAATCATCACCTGGGGCCCTATGGTATCTGAAATAAGCTCTGCCTGAAAAACATTCGTACTCATGATCTGATTTGTTCTCCGATTCTATTTCTGTTTTTCGGCCATTTCCCGCTTACGTACAACGTGAACCGTTGTGACATTGCTCTGGTCTACCTTTATATCCACTTTTTCTGAAAGCATACGGACGATATCAAGTCCCAGTCCCCAATCAGGGTTTTCGGTTGCATCCTTTTGTTGAATCACATTTTTGAGCCGCTCAATATGCAACTTGTTTTTACCCTGATCTTTAATAAGGAACTCAATACGGTCCTGAAATATTTGGCAGGCAAGTTCAACTTCCGATTCATTTGATTCGCAACCGAAATTCACAGCATTATTGCATATTTCATCTACTATGATCTCAGAGCGGAAGGCAAATTTATTAGTAAAACCCGAAACCTGAAGTACATCGTGGACAAATTTTCTGATCGCAGGAATATAGTCCAGATCACCAGGGAATTTAACTTTAATATTGTAAGGATATTCTGTGCTCATTACTTAGGTCCTAACCTTTAATATTCAAATTGGTAATAGCTTCTGCCCTCCGGAAAACACTACTCTTCACCATGAAGAATATACGCTTCTTCACCTGAGTTTATAATACCCTTTTTAACCAACGTTTCTACTAATCGGGACGTTGTAAGCAACAGGGTAGAAAAGCTTGGTGCTTCGGTAAAATTTTTCAACTTAGCATGTGATTGAGCATCTTTTTCGGATCCACCACGCATTGTATCAAGGATACACTCCATTACAAACATAATCTCACCGTACGTGAGATTTCCCTGTCGATAATCAGAAAATTCCTGTATTGCACCGAGAATAAGATCGTTGAGTTTGTTAAACTCATTAGGATCATCAAACACATTCCTGTAAGAAGCTAACTCACTCATAAGCCTATAATCTCCTCTCACATCAATTATGGCAGTCATAGTGCCATATAAATATTATTCAACCAATATACATCTTAATACTTATTCTAAGAAAGCCCATTCTATAAGGATTTGAATCTATTTGCATTAAAAATACTTCATTTTACTCTCCCGGGGTAATATCTGCCTCTATGAAGGGTAGTTCGGGATCCTCATCCTGCTGCTGTACCACAGCTGGTTCCTCCTGCTCTTCGGCTACTGGCTGCGATTCCATACTCGGCATCGTGAAAATGTCACTAATTGTAGGCGTACGGGTAACTTCAGTACTTTGGTCCTGCGGTGAAGGCAGAGGTGGGGTTGTACGAACCGTAAGTGCAATCATTCTGTCCAATTCATTAACCGCCTTTTTTACAAGCCTGTCCAAGAGCTCAGTCCTTTCAGTAGCTGTAATATGTGTCTTTTTCTCGACAGAGCCAAAGAAGTGAAACCCTTTCATCTCTTCAGCGGTAACTTCGATGAGCCCTGAGAAGATGTGTCGTTTATGGCCAAGGCAATATATTCCTAATTCAACCGATAGTTTACCTTCTATTGCTTTTCTGATAATTTGGCGCCTAACCGGTCTGAATTTGCAGGATGTTATGTTTGTCCATGCAACAAGGGTAGAGTCAGATAAATACTTGTGGATAGAATCAAGTTCTTTAAACGATAGTTGGTCGTGGTGGTAAAAATTAATCCTTCTCACCAGGCTTTCAACGGTGGCTACATCAACTGTTTTGAATTCAGGATTGATAGACAGGCGCTCTCTAAGCATTCGTTCAAATGTTTTTTCTATCTGTGGTGCCCCATCACCTCTGAAACCCAAAAAAGCTACTTCGGCTGTTTTGGCGTTGTTGATTGAAAACACCAGGATAAAAAAATACACTACAGCACTCTTATTCAGTCGTGACTTCATCTTTCCCCAATGAATTATTTGCTTTATAGATCCAGCACAGTATTTCTGCAACTGCAGCATAGAGCTGTGGTGGAATCTCACTGTCGATATCGATTTGCTCAAGCAATTCCACCAGACCATCATCCCGATGAACAGGGATCTTATTTTGGGCTGCGGCTTCACGGATCTTCTGTGCAGATTCACCATGCCCTTTTGCCACTACCTTAGGAGCCCTGTCATTTTCCTCATTATATTTTAAAGCTACGGAGGTGTCACGCTTATTTCGCTTCATGCCTTCAGGTCCATAGTAGTATCACTATCTTGGGTATCCTCAAAAGTACTGATTTGGCTATCCTTACCAGTGCTGTTTATCTTAAAACTTAGTTTGGCAAAATTGAACCCAAGTTCCTTTAATGTAGTGTTAATCTCTTTTTCTTTGCTATTAAACCATTTTCTTGTTTCCGGGCGTTCAAAACTAAATTGCACAGATAGAGTATTACGGTCAGGGTAGTTTAGAAGTGCAGAGATGCCACCCAGAGAAGAAGGTGATACGTTTAGCTGCACCGAAATATTGGCGCTTTCTTTGTCATTGCCTCCCTTTTTTTTTCTCTTTATGAATTTCATCTGCACCTCTGTCCACTCGTTTTCAATCTTCATGGGCAGCAGTAGAATTTGGTTTTGATTATCTCCGTCCGAAATGTGGTGCGATAAAAGCTGGAGAGAATCGAGCCGGCTTAGTAGTGTATGAGCCGTTTCTTTTAGAAAAGTGTTAAATTTTAAAGCTTGTGTCAGGTCTCTGCTCTTTGAATTTTGAGCTTCTTGGTTAGAACTGTCACCTTCTCCGGACTCACTTAGTAAAAAGGAGAGCCTACGCAGTAATTCTTTCGTCTCACCGGTAGCTGATCTGCTGCTTTGCTCTAAAAGCTGCAGCAGATGTTTGGCCGATTGCTCAACAGTTTCTAAGCGATTGCCAACTTCGTTGGAAGAGGTAACAAATCCATGGGTTGCTTCATTAGATGCCTGGAGAAATTGTTTGTTTATATTGGTAGTATTGATTTCAGAAAATAAACTTACCAAACTTTTCCTGATTCGGTTTATGGATTGTTTTGCTGCTGCATCGTGTGTTTTTGAACTGGCAGAGGATTCATTATCAAAGAACAGCTTTTCCACCGGTGATGAATCAGAGGAGATATCGTGTAAAAAAGATTTTGCAACAGAGACCATTCTATGCATTCGTGAATGAACAGAAACGCTCTTTTCGGTGATTAAGGATAAATCGAGCTGAGCTTTAATCAGCTTTTCGGTTTCATCTGTTTTACCATTGGTGATTGTTTTAAGTAGAGAAAAGATCTCTTTTTTTAATTTATTTGCAGCTGATACAATATTCAAATCAGGTTGATCAAGATGGGAATAATTGATTGATGAGGCTTCCTTTCCTTTTCCGAAGTGTTCTGAAAAGATGCTTCTGGTCAAAACCTCTGTGCTTAAATGATCTATTTTAGAGACTGTTTTAGATAAGTCTTCTACTGTTTTTACCAGGTCAAATAGGTGATGAGGTGAAGAGTTAAGCATGGATTCAGCTCTGTTTTTAAAATCGTTAAAATGCATTTTTATGTTTAATAGTGCACTGTTTTCTGAATCTGATTGGGATAACCGCTGTAATTGCGAAAGGTTTCTATCAAAGTAGTCTGTAAATTCATTTAGCTTTCCTGATACTATTTTTGTATTAGACATTCTGTCTCTTGCAGATGCACCAAACTGGTTTAAGAAATCAGAGAAAAGATTTTTTTCAAAGTAGGAGATCAGTGAGTTGGAAAGATGAAGCATTTTAAAAGCCTGATCACTTTTAGCTCCATCTACGGATACTGACTTCTGAGTTAAGTGCTCCAGCATAGCAGATGTAGTATCGTGTGTATGGTTGATATGATCAGGCAAAAGCTTTTTTATTGTGTTAAGTATTTGGATAAGGTCTGTGGATTCAGCTTTTGCTCCCTTTACATTACCTGAAGACACTTCAAGAGATTGCAGAAAAGTAAGAAGAAGCTTTTTAAGACTATCAGTGTTTTTATTTTCCGCTACATTTTTTTCATAATTAAGTCCGATACGCTCAAAAATCTCACGAATAGCACTTTGGGCTTCTGTTGATGTTATGCTGTTTTCAGAAATAAAGTAGGATTCGATATCCTGGTTGAACCTGCTACTATCACCGGAATCAGTACTGAATGGGAGAATTGTATTCAAAAGCTGTGGTATTTCCGATGTCTTAGTTGGTTGGTGTTTTGCGATTTCTTTTGCCATCTCCGGATTCTCAATAGCAAGGTGAAACAAATGCAACAAAGCATCTTTAGTTACAGTGTTTGTGGGATACTCCGCTCCAGTATGCTTTAGGTGTTTATCGAACGAGTCAATTAGTTCAAAAGAGATATGATCATTTTTGAAAAAGAATTCGTTAGGCATATTTTTTAAAAGTTTAGAACTTAAACCAGCTTTTAATTGCTCTACAAGTTTCTCGGCATTTGAATTGTCAATTATTTTTATAACTGATTTGTTTTTGTATTTGCTTACATGCATATAAAGTGGAAAGTCATTGTCACCTATAAGATGTTCAGTGTTGAGATTAGATAGAACAGATGCAAGCTGATCTGCAGAGTCGATTTTATGTAACCCTTCGGGTAAGGACACTTTTTTAATGATCAAAAACGTATTTTTATCATTCATTGTGGTTTTCAAGGATTCAATAATCTTTGTAATCCGCTGAGTTACATCAGCCGTTTTCTTATCGATACCCTGGGAGGTGTTCGCCAAGCGTTCAAGTTGTTCTATAAGAGCGTAGGTAGATCTTTGGGTATCATTGTCAATACGCGAATTGCTGAGAAGGTGTTTGGCTTTTGAAAGGATGTCTGAATTCGGTGCATTGCCATTTAGAAGGTTAGAATGTATATCCTGAAGTGTATGGAGAAGTTTAGTGGGATTGAGGTTTTCCTTATGAAACGAATCAGTACGCCAGTGTGGCCTATTATGGCTATTACTATCAGATTTTTTTCTACTTCTCTTAGGGGCAAGTTCGATTCTTGGTACAGAAGATCTTTTTAAACGGTCTGCGTTATAGTGCATTAAGACTTATCTTTTTAATCGTTGAACATAGATGTTTATAGTAGTATTTTCGTCAAAAGATGACAAGATCTTTAGGTTTAAAGGAAAAAAGGGAGTTAAACCGGGGTTAGTGAACTTAAATTGAGTTCTTACTTTGGGCTACTTTAAGGATTAATGAAATTTGGTCGGCACTTATTTGGTATCTGCGGGATATTTCCTGAGTATTGAGACCCTCATTTGCGGCCCTGAGCACCAAATCATTAAAAGGGATTGTGGTTGAGGAGTTATGGCGTGTTTGGGCAGGCCTTGATTGAGAAAGACGACTAATTTCATCTTTAACTGTTGAGGTGGGTTGAATCGATTCCTCAGGACTATCTTGTTTAGATGGGTGCTGCAGTGGTGTTTTCTTTTTCTCCGCACAAAGGGATGATGAATTATTTATAGTGCAATCTTTTGATGCGTGGGCTGGTTTAAACTTGGCTATATAGATTTTGCTTCTGTTTTTTCTTTTTCTTCGTTTTGAAGTTAAAACTGTGAACAATAGTATAAATACACATAGTGAGGCAAGCAAAGCGAGCGCAACGAGTATCCAATCAAAGAGCGTTACTGGTTTGGGCAAAAAGGCAAAATGATCTGGAGGTTGTTGATTGAAACTCTGAGGTGCATTGGCGCGTATGGATACTAAGGTATCTTTTATTAAGCTAACTCTGCTTTCAAGTTGTTCAATAGATTTCCCCTGGCGTTTTCTGTTTTGTATTTGCACCTGGAGTGAATCAAGCTTGTAACGCAACTGGTGACGAATTTCCGGCTCAGGGGTGGCTTTAGCCGATGAGAGAACAGAAATAACCATCAAAAGCAGCAAAAAATAAACTTTCAGCAGCTTTTCTGATTCAATGAAAGCAATTATATTAAGGTTTTTCATAACTTATAAAATAAGATATATTCTGGTTGTCGTTATCGGCAAATCCGGGTATTTAGAATAGAAATACAAAGGTACAACATTATATAATATAACTATGGTACACATGCTTGTGCATATATGGTGTTGCGATCGGTTGATGTCTGTTGTATATTTTTAAACAATTTACTATTGTAAAAGGCGGAAAAATATGGCCAGATATACAGTATTTGTACAAGATCAACCGCTTAATATATATGAACTTCAAGAGCCCGTTATAACCATCGGGCGATTGCCTGATAATACCATCCCTATTTCAAATATGGGGGTATCCAGACGCCATGTGAAAATTGAACAAGATGTTGATGGCAGCTATACGGCAAGAGATCTGGATTCTTTAAATGGTACCTCAGTGAATGGAAATAAAATAAAGAAGGTAACACTCAAGCATGGGGATAAAATCGAGATAGGAAATTATACGATTCTGTATGAGTGTTTCGAACAATCTGAGCCGGTTTCTGCCCGGCAGGAAGAGAACATTGCTACAAACCCGGAATCTTTTAATGATATTAAAAAAAGCAGATCCGGTGATACTGCCAGGCCTGGTTCAACAACAGAAATAAATTTCAGGCCAGTGCAGGATGCCGATAATGAGCAGGATAGTGCTGTTTTAATTGAAATCTCTAAACGTTTGGTTTATAAATTAGACCGGGATTTTATAACCGTTGGTTCTGATGACCACGATGACATTTTTGCCGATGGTTTTATGGTAAATAAAAACTTTGCTCAAATAGAGCTGCTTGTTGATGGAAGCTATATCTCAGTAAATAAGCGGATGGGAAAACTAAAAGTAAACGGAAAAACTAAAAAGTCCCATCTTTTAAAACATAAGGACCGTATAGAAATAGGAAATAACACTTTTCGATACATGGAAAATGGATAACTCTGATGAAATATGCCATCATTTCTGACATACATGCTAATCTTGAAGCTTTGGAAGCTGTTTTTGAAGATATAGATAAAAATGAAACTATTGATGATGTACTATGCCTTGGTGATATCGTTGGCTATGGTGCTAATCCAAATGAGTGTATTGAATTAATAAAGCAGCGATGCCCTGTTTCTATTCTTGGTAATCATGATGCTGCTGCCGTTGATTTACTTTCAACTCAGCATTTCAATATCCATGCAAAAATTGCAATAGAGTGGACCACTAAAGAATTAAAACCCAAAAACAAAGAGTATCTTACCACTCTACCTTCCAAAAAAATTCTTGACCCAATAACGTTGGTACATTCAACACCCTATGAACCAAATATGTGGTATTACATCACCTCACTTGAAGAGGCTGCTTTCAATTACCAATATTTCGATACCTCTGCCTGTTTTATTGGGCATACGCATATACCTGTTATTATTGTGTTAAATAAGGATGATGAAGTGTATGTTCATCAGGGATCAAATTACCAGGTTAGTGGTGCGGAAAGAGTACTAATCAATGTGGGAAGTGTCGGACAGCCAAGAGACAGAAACCCCAATTCAAGTTATGGGATCTTTGATACCGACACAATGGAATTTTCTTTCAGGCGAGTTACTTATGATATAGAAAAAACTCAGGCTAAAATGAGAAAAATTAAAATGCCGGAGTTTTTGGCCAATCGCCTTGTTGAAGGAAGATAGTTGCCTGATCTGATTTGACCTACGTTATGACTACTGGTTAATTTCCCTCTTTTAAAAAAAAGCACTCCAGCCTCTTAAAGAGGACTGGAGATACTCAGAAAAGATCAGTCGTTTCCTTTAAACAGTTTCGAGAATGTCATCTTTTTGTGCGTTATCTGCCTGTTCACGATTCTGGTACTCCTGAAGAGAACGAGCATTTACCACTTTGTTTTTACGCTCTGATATTCCGTTCACTGCCGCATGAGCTGCTGCCAGTGTGGTGATATAGGGAATTTTGTGTTTGACTGCGGCTTTACGGATATAGGAATCATCGTATTGACTGGTTTTACCTACCGGGGTATTGATAATCAACTGAATTTCACCATTGGTAATCATGTCCAGGATATTAGGTCTTCCTTCATGAAGCTTATTTACCTGCTGACTTTCAATACCCTTTGAGCTTAGGTGCAGATGAGTGCCCCGGGTAGCAACAATACCAAAACCCATTTCCAGAAACTTTTTGCCTAATACATCTATATCGGTTGACTCGGAACCGGAAACACTTATAAGTACTTTTCCCTCAATAGGAAGGGCCTGATTTGCGCCCTCCTGGGCTTTAAAGAAGGCAAGGCCGAATTGCTTGTCTATACCAAGGACTTCACCGGTAGAACGCATTTCGGGGCCAAGTACCGGGTCTACTTCCGGAAACATATGGAAAGGGAATACCGCTTCTTTTACTCCATAATGTTCAATGGGTTCCTTTTTAAGCTCCAGATCTTTGATCTTCTTACCCATCATAAGCTCAGTAGCAATTTTTGCCATATTGAGGTTACACACTTTGGAAACCAGTGGTACAGTACGGGAAGCCCTGGGGTTAGCTTCAATTACATATACTGTATCTCCAGCAATTGCATACTGCATATTCATCAGTCCTATGACTTTTAACTCTTTGGCGATACTTTTAGTGTACTCGCAAATCTTATCAATTAGTTCCGGTTTGATACTTACAGGTGGTATAACACATGCTGAATCCCCCGAGTGTATGCCAGCTTGTTCAATATGCTCCATAACAGATGGAACAAAAACATCTTCACCATCACAAAGAGCATCAGCTTCGGCTTCGATCGCATTTTCCAAGAACTTATCGATAAGTATGGGGCGTTCCGGGGTAACATCTACAGCTAAATCCATGTACTTTTTTAACATATCGTCATCATGTACAATTTCCATTCCACGACCCCCAAGCACATAAGAGGGTCTCACCATAACAGGATACCCTATAGATTCAGCAACCGAGAGTGCCTCTTCCTGAGAAACAGCCATACCCGAAGGAGGCATTGGGATGTTTAATCTTTTCATCATCTGGTCGAAGCGATCGCGGTCTTCTGCCAAATCTATTATATCCGGAGGAGTGCCAAGAATCTTAACCCCTGCTTCTGCCAATTCGTTTGCCAGGTTTAAGGGGGTCTGACCACCAAATTGTACAACGACTCCATCAGGCTTTTCTGCATTATATATGTTAAGAACATTTTCTAATGTCAGGGGCTCAAAGTAGAGTCGATCAGAGGTGTCGTAATCTGTTGAAACCGTTTCCGGATTACAGTTTACCATCACTGTTTCATAGCCTAAGTCTCTTAACGCAAAAGCAGCATGAACACAGCAGTAATCAAACTCTATGCCCTGCCCGATACGATTGGGACCGCCACCTAGAATCATGACTTTAGGTTTTTTAGATATCTCAAGTTGTTGTGAAGTGTTTGTTGATGAGTAGTAGTAGGAAGCAGGAGTTTCGACTCCACTTACATTCACACAATCCCATCCCCTGGCAATAGCAAGAGATGTACACTTCTCACGTACTGCATTTTCTGAGCTATTTGTCAGTTTAGCAAGATATCGGTCACTAAAACCCCACTCTTTGGCTTGAGTAAGCTGTTCTTTGGTTATGCTCTCCAGGGTTTTGCCTGAGAGAAAACTCTCTTCAAAGTCGACCAGCTCTTTCATCTCCTGAATAAACCACTGTTTCACCTTGGTGATAGCGTGTATTTGATCGATACTGGCACCATTTCTGAGCGCTTCATACATTATGAAGTGTCTTTCGCTTGAAGGCTCTTTTAGCATATTTAATAACTCTTCAACAGGCAGGGTATTGAAATTTTTGGCAAAACCAAGCCCGTATCTGCTATTTTCCAGTGATCGGATAGCTTTCTGGAAAGCTTCTTTGTAGGTTTTTCCAATACTCATAACTTCGCCAACAGCTTTCATCTGAGTGCCAAGTTTATCATGAGAACCTTTGAATTTTTCAAAAGCCCAGCGAGCGAATTTTACCACGATATAATCACCGGAAGGTTCGTACTGGTCAAGAGTTACACCTTTCCAATATGGGATTTCATCCAGGGTTAAACCCACAGCCAGTTTGGCTGAGATTAGTGCAATTGGAAACCCGGTTGCCTTGGAAGCAAGAGCAGAGGAGCGTGAAGTGCGCGGATTTATCTCAATCACCGTAATACGATCTGTTACAGGATCATGGGCAAACTGTACATTCGTTCCCCCTATGACCTTCACCGATTCAACAATGTCATAGGCGTGCTTTTGCAGTCGTTTCTGGAGTTGGTCGCTAACAGTAAGCATTGGTGCAGTGCAAAATGAATCACCGGTATGGGTTCCCATAGGATCGACATTTTCAATGAAACAAACAGTGATCATTTTACCTTTTGAATCTCTTACAATCTCCAGTTCAAGCTCTTCCCAGCCAAGGACAGACTCTTCGATAAGCACCTGATTAATCATGCTGGCTGCGAGTCCGCGCCCGGCAACTGTTTTGAGTTCTTCTACATTGTAGACCAGTCCGCCACCGGTTCCCCCCATGGTATATGCTGGTCTGACAACTACAGGATAGCCAAGCTCACCTGCAACACGCAATGCCTCATCAACACTGTAAACTGCTTCGCTTTTTGGCATGTCAATCCCAAGATTCTCCATCATCTCCTTAAAGATGATTCGATCCTCACCTCTTTGAATGGCTTCAACATCTACTCCTATAATTTTAACACCATACTTTTTTAGTACCCCCTCATTTTCCAGCTGAAGCGAGAGGTTGAGACCGCTTTGCCCACCAAGATTAGGCAAAAGTGCGTCAGGGCGTTCTTTAGCGATTATTCGTTCGAGAGATTCAATGTTAAGTGGCTCAATATAGGTTGCATCAGCTATTGTGGGGTCGGTCATAATGGTCGCCGGATTTGAATTAACCAGCACAATTTCATAACCAAGAGATCTAAGGGCCTTACAGGCCTGGGTGCCAGAATAGTCAAACTCACAAGCCTGGCCAATAATTATCGGTCCTGAACCAATAATAAGAACTTTTTTTATGTCTTTACGCTTGGGCATGATTTAATACCGCCTTTCCAGCCTTTGAAGTAGTTTTATTATTACACGTCTTATTTCCATTTTCACATCCGGTCCAACAGTAGGTGCAGAGATTTTCTGCAGGGATGTTTATAGCCTCAATCATGTCGTCAAGACGCTGATATTTAAGGCTTGTTAAATTCATCTTTTTTCGAATTGTTTCTATCATCAAATGGTGGCGATCGGACTTTTCATCGGTATAATCTTCAATACGGTCTACCTTGCCACCTTCGATCTCTGTGATCACTTTTCTTGTTATAAACTCCATCTCAGATTTGGAGCGTGAGAAATTAAGGTACTTACATCCAAAAAGAATAGGAGGACAGGCCAGTCGCATATGGATTTCTTTGGCATTGTAATTATAGATGCGCTGTAATGTATCCTTTAGTTGAGTTCCTCTAACAATCGAATCATCACAGAACAGGATCGATTTGTTGCTTGTGAGTCGTTTTATAGGAATCAGTTTCATCTTGGCAACCAATTCACGCACAGACTGATTCTGAGGCATAAAGCTACGGGCCCATGTTGGAGTATATTTTACAAAGGGTCTGCTATAGGGGATTCGTGCTTTTTGGGCATATCCAAGGGCGTGTGCAATACCTGAATCAGGTATTCCGGCAGCAAAATCAACATCGATATTATCTCTTTGGGCAAGTGCTGCACCACAACGGTATCTTGAGTGCTCTACGTTTATCCCTTCATAGTCTGATGCTGGATAGCCATAGTAGATCCACAAGAAAGAACACATTTGCATCTGATTGCCGGGTTTAACTTTTTGCTCAACACCATCAGGAGAGATAAAGACCACTTCACCTGGTCCAAGCTCATAATATTCTTCATAGCCAAGATTTGAAAAGGCGCAGCTTTCCATGGTTACTGCGTACCCGTTCTCACCTTTTCCGATCATAACAGGGGTACGGCCAAGCTTGTCTCTTGCTGCATAAATTCCCTTTTGAGTGAGAATAAGCATCGATGAGGAGCCTTCAATAAGATTGTGGGCGTTTACAATTCCCTCTTCAAAACTTTCCTGCTGATTAATGAGCATAGCGGTAAGCTCAGTAGGATTCAATTCATTGCCGCTCATTTCTGAAAAATGAACGAATCTCCTGTCGAAAGCTTTTTGGGCAAGGAGGGAAAGATTGTGAACATGGCCAACAGTAATAATACCATACGTACCAAGGTGTGATCCAATGATCAAGGGCTGATCTTCATAGTCACTAATAACGCCTATACCATATTTTCCACTAAGCTTGGAGAGGTCGCTGTCAAATTTACTTCTGAACTGAGCGTTGGATATATCATGGATCACTCTTGAATGTTGTTCCCCATCGCAAACAACAAGCCCGGCCCTGCGGGTGCCGAGGTGGCTGTGATAATCAGTTCCGTAGAAAAGGTGCGTTATACATTCTTCCTCTGTTTCTGAAATAACTCCGAAAAAACCGCTCATTAAAAAATCTCCCTGATTGTTTAGCTTATAAACAGCAATTTAGTGGAAAAGTTAGGGTCACTGGTAAGGTTTACACCTATTTTTCTCAAACCTGCCTCATCACCCGGGGTAGGAATATGGGTCATGTGCACTTCACAGTTTCTTAACTCTTTGAGTTTTGTGAGTGCCATTTCAGCCGCCGGGTTAGAGATAGCACTTATACCAAGGGCTATCAATGTTTCGTCAAGATCAAGACTGACCTTTTTACCTTCAAGTATATATTTTTTTAATCTTGCAAGTGATTCTGTTATATTAGGTGGCAAAAGATGCATCTCTTCGGGAATGCCAGCAATGTGTTTTGTGGCGTTTAATACCAGGCTTGAAGCCGCATGCATCAGCGGGGAGTTCGACCCTGTTATTATTGTGCCGTCCATAAGCTCTATTGCCGCGCCACAATAGATCCCCTCATTCCCTTTTCCCTTATGCTTTGCCTCGACAGCAGCTTCTCGTGCCGGAAGCACAACAGAGCGCTGTTCTATCTCTGCGCCCAAGTCGCTAAGTATTAGTTCTATTCTCTGCTGTGTTTCTATTTCTACAAGACCAATCGCGTATTCACAAGCACTTCTAAAATACCTTCTGATAATCTCCTGTTTTGCAGCTTCTCTTACTACCGAATCATCGGTTATTCCAAAAGCTACCCTGTTTACACCCATATCAGTTGGAGAGCGATAGATGGATGGTTTACCTGTAATGCGCTCAATGATTCGTTTCAGGAGCGGAAATGCTTCAGTGTCTCTGTTATAATTAACCGCAACATTTCCGTATGCTTCAAGGTGGAAATGATCGATCAGGTTTACATCTTTAAGGTCGGCGGTCGCGCTTTCGTAGGCAACATTTACTTCATGCTTCAGCGAGAGATTCCATACTGGAAATGTTTCAAACTTTGCGTAACCGCTTTCTATACCACGCTTATGGTCATGATACAACTGAGAGAGGCATGTAGCAAGTTTCCCGCTTCCAGGTCCCGGGCCTGTTACCACAACAATCGGTTTTGTCGTTTCTATATAGGCATTTGACCCATACCCTTCCTGGCTCACGATGGTTTCAACATCTCCAGGGTAACCTTTTGTGAATCCATGGGTGAAGACTTTTACACCACGTCTCTCAAGTTTGCTTTTAAATGCCTTTGCAGCAGCTTGTTTCTCGTATCGGGTGATAACTATCGCTGCTACGTTTATATCCCATTCACTAAGATCATCGATAAGCTTGAGTGCGTCAGAATCGTACGTGATGCCAAAATCGGCTCTGATCTTTTTCCGTTCGATGTCTCCAGCATAAATACATAGTATAACCTCAGCATTGTCTTTTAGCTTCTGCAACAGACGCATTTTAACATTGGGGTCAAAACCAGGAAGAACTCTGGCAGCATGGTAATCGTAGAGAAGTTTACCGCCAAATTCAAGATAAAGCTTGTTTTGAAACAAGCTTACACGTTCTTTAATTGCGTTTAGTTGTTGTTCAAGATACTTTTCGTTGTCAAATCCAACAGGGTGTGGCATTGAGAAAATGATTCCTTCTCTGAAAAAAGTGATAACTGCTGCCAATCAACTCCACATTAACCGTCTGCTCTCAACAAACCTTTTACTATCAACTCGTGAACCGCTACCCGATTCATCATAGCGCTGCAGAGATTTAACGGAAAATCCGGTGCGCTCAAGTGAATCAATCCCACTTATCGCAGCCTGTGCACCCTCCAGAGTCGTTATGTAGGGAATGCCCTGGCTAATAGCAGCACTGCGGATAGGTTTGGAATCTATTTGGGATTTTCTTCCAGCGGGAACATTAATTATAAAATCGACATCCCCGCCCTTTATAAGATCCACAATATCTGGTTTCCCTTCACCGATTTTTGGAATCATCTTGGCATTTATCCCATTGGAACTTAATACACGCCACGTTCCTTCAGAAGCATAGATTTTAAACCCCATGGCTGCAACACTTTTCACCATAAATATGATGTTTCGTCGCATACTGTTTTTTACACTGATAAATACCGATCCACGTCTTGGAAGCTTATTGCCAGCAGCTTCCTGGCTTTTGGCAAACGCGAGGCCAAAATCCTTATCAAGCCCCATAACTTCACCGGTTGATTTCATTTCGGGACCTAAAATAATATCAGCACCTCTGAACTTATTAAAAGGCAGTACCGATTCTTTTACTGCATAATAGTCGATCTGCTTTTCCTGTGCTTCTTCGATTTGGGATAGCTTCTGGCCACCCATCACCTTTGCCGCTATTTTGGCCCAGGGCACACCAACTGCCTTTGATACAAAGGGTACGGTTCGTGATGCGCGGGGGTTTACTTCAAGCACATACACCAAATCCTCTTTTACTGCAAACTGAATATTGAGCAGGCCAATAACTTTAAGCTCTGTTGCAATCTCAACGGTGATACGACGAATTTCAGAAATGATTCTGGGAGAAAGAGTGTGGGGGGGCAGAACACAGGCGCTGTCCCCGGAATGGATACCGGCTTCTTCAATATGCTCCATAATTCCGCAGATCATTGTACTCTTGCTATCACTGATTGCATCCACATCCACCTCAATGGCATCACCGATGAATTTATCTATTAAAACCGGTCTGTTTTCTCCAACAGTCTGTGCCTCAACGATAAAGGATTTTAACTCTTGGTGATCATATACAATCTTCATAGCTCTTCCGCCAAGCACATAAGAGGGACGTAGCAGCACCGGATATCCTATAGATTCTGCAATGCTGAGTGCTTCTTTAGTGGATTGTGCTATGCCGTTTGGTGGCTGGGATACATCTATTTTTCTAAGTAAAGCTGCGAATTCATCTCTGTCCTCTGCACGTTGTATCGACTCAACACTTGTTCCGATAATCGGAGCACCTGCCTGCATCAGTTTTAAAGCAAGATTAAGCGGAGTTTGGCCGCCAAACTGAATGATCACCCCTGAAGGTTTCTCTTTATCGATGATGTTCATCACATCTTCAAATGTCAGGGGCTCAAAATAGAGTTTATCACTTGTATCATAATCGGTACTGACTGTTTCGGGGTTGGAATTGACCATTATCGACTCTATTCCAAGCTCTTTTAAGGCAAATGATGCCTGACAACAACAGTAGTCAAACTCGATACCCTGACCGATACGATTGGGACCACCACCCAGAATCACAATTTTTTTGTTATCGGTGGCTACACTCTCATCTTCCCATTCGTACGTAGAGTAGTAATAGGGGGTATACGCTTTAAATTCAGCTGCACAGGTATCTACAAGTTTATAGGTGGGGATAATACCAAGCTCTTTTCTCAGCGCTCGTACCTGCAACTCTTCAACCTTAAGCAGATCCGCTAACTGTGCATCGGAAAACCCAAGCTTTTTGGCTTTTCTGATGATTTCATGTTTTTTGTTGGTTGTTGCATTAAGAAGTTCAGGGGTGATTTTGGCTTCAAAATCAACAATATCTTTCATATTGTGGATAAACCAGGGATCGATCCCGGTGGCATCGGCAATTTTTTCGACTGAAATTTGTGAATCGAGAGCCTTACGGATTAAAAACAGCCGGTCGGCTCTGGGTAATGTGAGCCGCTCAAGCAGTTGCTCAGTTTCACCCTCTTTTGCAGCTTCAAACCCCTTTTTGCCCATTTCAAGTCCACGCAATCCCTTTTGCAGCGCTTCTTTAAATGTGCGTCCTATAGCCATGGTTTCACCAACTGATTTCATCTGTATACCAAGAGTAGGGTCGGCCTCAGGAAACTTTTCAAAAGTAAAACGTGGTATCTTAATCACGCAGTAATCAATCGCAGGTTCAAATGATGCCGGTGTTTCCCGTGTTATATCATTGGGAATTTCATCAAGAGTATAGCCAATGGCCAGTTTAGTGGCAAATTTCGCAATAGGAAACCCCGTTGCTTTACTTGCCAGGGCCGAGCTGCGGCTTACACGCGGGTTCATCTCAATGACCACCATGCGCCCGCTTTGAGGGTTTACAGCAAACTGCACATTGGAACCACCAGTTTCAACTCCGATTTCCCGGATAATAGCAATCGCTGCATCACGCATCTGCTGGTATTGACGATCCGTTAAGGTCTGAGCGGGTGCAACGGTAATACTGTCGCCTGTGTGGATGCCCATGGGGTCAAGGTTCTCAATTGAGCAGATTATAACTACATTATCTGCTTTGTCACGCATAATCTCGACTTCGTACTCTTTCCAGCCAATAATCGACTCTTCAATCAGTATCTCATTAACGCGGCTGCTGTGAAGGCCATACTGTGCGGCACGTTCAAAGTCGCTCTCATCGTGAACTATTCCTCCACCAGTTCCGCCCATAGTAAAACTTGGCCTGATGATTAGGGGAAAACCGATTTCATTAGCAATCTCCCATGCTTCATCAAGATTATAGGCAAAAGCGCTTTTTGGCAGATCAAGCCCCAGGGATGCAATGGCAGCTTTAAACTCACTTCTGTCCTCAGCCTTTTTAATCGCCTTTTCATTAGCCCCGATAAGTTCGACATTATATCGTCTCAGAACACCATTTTCAGACAGTTCCATCGCAGTATTGAGACCGGTTTGTCCTCCTAAAGTAGGCAAAATCGCATCAGGACGCTCTGCGGCGATAATTTTTTCCACTATTTCGGGAGTTATTGGCTCAATATAGGTTTTATCGGCTATTTGTGGATCGGTCATGATCGTGGCTGGATTAGAGTTTACCAAAATAACCTCAAACCCCTCCTCTTTGAGCGCCTTACAGGCCTGGGTTCCGGAGTAATCAAACTCACAGGCTTGCCCGATTATTATCGGCCCGCTGCCTATAATAAGAATCTTTTGTATATCTTCTCTCTTAGGCATACTACCCCTTGCTTGTCCAGGTGAACTGGACATGTGTATGGTTGTATTTTGGGTATATGATGTTCACTTTAATGTTGCACCTGTTTTTGTTTGGTTTCTGCATGTTTCTGTTCTTCCATCATAGTGATAAAATCTTCAAAGAGATATCCTGAATCGTGTGGTCCGGGTGATGCTTCCGGATGGTACTGGACGCTAAAGAGCTTTTTTTGGGGCCACGTTAATCCTTCACAGGTTTGATCATTTAGATTTGTGTGGGACAATGTGGCTCCGCTACTGCTGAGGCTTTGGGTATCAACACAGAACCCATGATTTTGAGACGTTATCTCCACAACACCGTTACCGTTATTTTTAACAGGGTGGTTAGAGCCCCGGTGTCCGAATTTGAGCTTATAGGTTGTGCCCCCAAGAGCAAGGGAGAGCAATTGATGGCCAAGACAAATACCAAACAGAGGACGTTTTCCAATCAACTCTTTGATAGTATCGATTGCATAGGTTACCGCAGATGGATCTCCGGGACCGTTGGATAGAAAAATTCCATCCGGATTGTAGGAAAGAATCTCCTCTGCGCTTGTATGGGCAGGCACCACTTTGACCTGGCAGCCCAGCTTTGAAAGTATACGAAGGATGTTATATTTAACTCCAAAATCGAGAGCAACCACTGAGTATTTCTTCTCTCCCACCTCAGTGCTATCCCAGGAGTAGGCTTTGGAGCAGGTGACCTCTTTCACCAAATCTGTACCTTTAAGTCCCTTCCAGGCTTTTGCTTTTTCAACCAGTTTTTCCTTACTGATCTCACTATCACAGGAGCATATAACAGCTTTAAGAGCTCCCTTCTCACGAATGTGTCGTGTGAGGGCACGGGTATCGATATCTTCTATTCCTATTACATTATTCTCACGCAGATACTCTGAAAGCGACTTTTGTGAGGTAAAATTAGAGGGATAGCTGCACGCTTCTTTTACTACAAAGCCGCTGACCTGAATCTTTGATGACTCGATATCATCTTCGTTTATTCCGTAATTGCCGATAAGGGGATTTGTCATGGTGACAATTTGAGAGGAGTAGGAGGGGTCGGTGAGTACTTCCTGATAGCCGCTGAGGCTGGTATTAAAGACAACTTCACCAACTGCTTCTCCGGCTGCTCCAAAAGATTCACCCTCAAAAACGGTTCCGTCTTCCAGTGCTATATAGCCTTTCAAGAATACCTCGCTTTAAAATGTAAGCAGAAACTGATCTCTTTCAAATCTCCCTTATTACGGGAGAAAGGCTTAGAAAATGTTTATACCAAAAAAAAAAGATACCCTCCCCAGTACTTTTGAGGAGGGTATCTTTTATGTTGTATGAAAACCATGTAATATCTGCTCGAAATCTGGTGATAAACTCTTACCACCTTGCTAAAAACCCCGATGCCCAGAACAAAATAATGTTTTGAAACAAGCATGGTCAATGGAGAAAATAGAGATTATTAAATCAGTGATCCCCAAGAGGGGTGAATATGGATTTTTGTCCTGCCCCTTCTTTCACCTGATCGTTCTCTTTTGGTTGCAAGTGCCGCAAACTATCCATTGATTCGACATGCTTTGCTCTGAAGGTGGTTTGTTATATTTTAACTGTTTGGTTTAACCAAAAATGGCTCAATTGAGCATCTATCCACCCTATATTTTTTTTTAAAAAAGTTAGATTCATAAAACTGCATACAAGAGAATTCTGTTTAGAAACTCTCTTATATCGGGAGGTAAGCTGGATTGTTGGAGCAGATTAGGTCTTGTTTAAACAAGGCTGTAGAAGAGAAAGTGTTTCCGGGTTGTGTGCTTGCAGTTGAGGTGTCGGGTAAGCAGCATTTGATTTGTGCGGGTAACTATACCTACCAATCAGATTCACCTGAAATGACTGCTGATTCTGTATTTGACTGCGCTTCCATCACCAAAGCAATTCCTACAAGCTCTCTTGCCCTGAAGATGGTTGATCAGGGACTCATCAGTTTAGATGAGCAGATGATTAAATTCATTCCGGAGTACAGGGGTAACTATAGAGATCAGATAACCATTGCCCACCTGCTCACTCAGACACTTAACTCGGATCTGAGGCTTTCTGCCCTAAAGAACTCCACTGCGCAGCAGATTTTAGATGCGATATTCTCTCAGCATCTGAAAACACCACCGGGTAAGAGTTTCTGTTACACAAATTCCACCAGTATTCTTTTGGGGATTGTGGTGGAGCGTGTGTGGGGTAAGGGGTTGCATGAGCTGGCAGCTGAACAGTTTTTTGAGCCTCTTGAGATGAAAAACACTACCTTTTTCCCCGAGAAGCTAAAAAAAGAACGGATCGTTCCCACTGAAATAGATCCCTGGAGGGGCAGGGTGATTCAGGGTGAGATACATGATGAGAGCGCATGGATACTTCGTTCTCTTTTCACTGCCGGCTCTGCAGGCCTTTTCTCTACTGCTCCGGATCTTCTAAAATTCTGTAAGATGCTTTTAAATGGCGGAAATTATGGAACTAAGCATTTCTTTTCCCATGAGATGGTTGGCAAAATGCATATTGATCAGTTGCCTCATATTGATGGCATAGCAACTGGCCTTGGCTGGGAGCTTGATCAAGAGTACATGGGTTCGCTCAGGAGCAGAAATACCATTGGAAAGACCGGATTTACCGGAACAGTTGTGATCTGTGACACCACAAAACAGTGTGCTTTGGTGTTGCTGTCAAATTATACCTGGCCAAAGCGAAAAGCTGACCGTAGTAAGATACACAGTATCAGAAGCCAAATCGCTGATTATGTATTCAAAATGGCATAGTAGATGCATCTGCTAGTGCATTCATTAATAGTGTTATCAATACAAAACTGTTTAAATAAAAAAAATATATAATACCTTTACCCTGAGAAGGTTTGAAAGGAGAACTGTTGTGAAGGATTTAAACTTTTCCAAGACCATAGTGTGCATTGGTGCCGGATATGTCGGTGGACCAACTATGGCCGTTATTGCTGCAAAGTGTCCCCAGTATAAGGTTATAGTGGTTGATATTAGCGCGGCGAGAATAAATGCCTGGAATTCAGAAAAACTTCCTATCTATGAACCTGGACTGTATGAAACCGTAAAAGAGGCCAGGGGGCAGAACCTCTTCTTTTCCACCGATATTGACGGTGCCATCGAAGAGGGTGACATCATATTTGTCTCGGTTAACACTCCTACCAAAACATTCGGTGAAGGGGCTGGTAAGGCTGCTGACCTTCAGTACTGGGAAAAAACAGCTCGTAACATCGTAAAGGTCGCTACCAGCGATAAAATCATTATAGAAAAGAGTACCTTGCCGGTTAGAACCGCTCAGGCCATGAGCAGAATTTTAAATGCAAATACCAAAGGTGTACACTTTGAAGTCCTGTCAAATCCGGAGTTTTTGGCTGAAGGAACCGCAATCGCTGATCTGGAAAACCCTGACAGGGTTCTTATTGGATCCCAAACTACTGAACAGGGGCTTAAAGCTCGTGAAGAGGTTGTTGAAATCTATGCCAACTGGATACCAAGAGAGAAAATTCTTACCAGCAATGTGTGGAGCTCAGAGCTTTCTAAACTGGTGGCAAACGCCTTTTTGGCTCAGAGAATTTCATCAATAAACAGTATCTCTGCGCTGTGTGAAAAAACTGAAGCGGATGTTACTGAGGTGTCCAACGCAATCGGTATGGATTCACGTATCGGTGCCAAGTTTTTAAACCCCAGTGTAGGTTTTGGAGGCTCGTGCTTCAAAAAAGATATTCTTAACCTGGTTTATATCGCTCAAAGCTATGGGCTCAAAGAGGTCGCCGATTACTGGGAAAGTGTCGTAGCGATGAATGATTACCAAAAGCGTCGGTTTGTGCGGAACATGACCAGAGTCATGTTTAATACCGTTGCAGGGAAAAGGATTGCCCTTTTTGGGTTTGCGTTTAAGGCTGATACCGGAGATACACGCGAATCGCCTTCAATTGATATTGCAAAACAACTCATTGATGAGTGTGCACAGGTGGTGATAACAGACCCTCAGGCACTTGAAAACGCACGTGTAGATCTTGCTGATCATATCGATAATGTCGAATTTATCGATGATCCTTATGAAGCAGCTAAAGGAGCTCATGCCATAGCGGTGATGACTGAATGGGATGAGTACCGGAATCTGGATTACCAACAGATCTTTTCTGTAATGGAACAGCCTGCATTCATTTTCGATGGTCGCAATATCCTCGATCACGGCAAACTGCATGAAATTGGCTTTAATGTATTTCCAATCGGCCAGCCAGCACTGAAACATTATTAAAAACAATCCTTCCCGGCGCTTTTTGAGTGCCGGGAAGCCCTACCCGAAGTTCCCGTTTAACTCCTCTAAAGTTGTATGTATCCGCTCTGCCACCTCTTTGATCTGTGCTTCATCTCTGTAGGGATGTCGAGGCCAGAAAAACCCTTTAAGACCATCCCCCTTCTTTCTGGGGACAATATGTACATGTAGGTGAGGAACACTTTGGCTCACCTTGTTGTTGATGGCGATAAATGTACCCTCAGCACCCATCGCTTTCTCTACTGCAACGGATAGCGTTTTAATACGCATCAAAAAATCGGGTGCCCAGGGATGGATAAGTTCTTCGATACCCGTTATGTGTTGCCGGGGGATTAAAAGCACATGACCCCAAAAGAGCGGCCGGTTGTCGAGAAATGCCAGTGAGTAGTCGTTTTGCATTACAGTATAGCTGTGGGTTTTCTGTGAGATTATAGAACAGAATTTGCACCTTTGGGGGCTTGCGGTCATAGCGACCTCTCTTATAATTGTCTACAAATAGCACTCTTTGAAGCTATTTCTATTTTCCCTGCAATCTTTTCTCCAGTCCAAGAGCAGCGATCATCTTATCGTCAGCATCCAGCCCGGCTCCAGGAGTGGTAAGATATCCTCCCGATACATAGCCGTTTGCTCCTGCAAAGAAGATCATGCTCTGCAACGGACCAAGATTAACCTCTCTGCCACCACATACTTTTATCGTTTTTTGGGGCATAGCAAGGCGAAACAGGGATACAATCTTAAGAAGCTCAAGGGGAGATTCCTCAGGAGAGCGCAAACGTGTCCCAGGTACTGCGTTTAGGAAATTTATCGGAACAGTATCCACATCAAGCCCTTTAAGTTCCCGGCAAAACTCTACTCTCTGCTCCCATGATTCTCCCATACCAAAGATTCCGCCACAGCAAACCGAAAGTCCGTTCTCTTTGGCTCTTTTAACCGTATCCACCCTTTCCTGATAAGTGTGAGTGGTTACTATCTGAGGGAAAAATGAACGACTGGTTTCGAGGTTGTGGTTGTAACATACCACCCCTGCATCACGCAACATGGCAAACTCCTCCTTGGTGAGAAGGCCAAGAGATGCATGTTTCTCTCCTTTGCATGAAGAAAGAGCGTGGCAAATTGTTTGAAGCTCTTTTGGATTTAGCTTTTTTCCGCTGGATACAACACAGAAGGGAAAACCTTTTGCAAATGAATCCTCACACCCTCTTTTTATCTCTTCGGGGTCAGTGAGGTCTTTAACACTAACCGAGCTGCTGTTGTGTGCCGATTGTGTACAGAATGCACAATCTTCAGAGCAGTTGCCCGATTTTATATTCATCAGTGTGCAGGGATCGACTTCTGTACTGCAATACTCGCTTCTAACAAGATCTGCAGCTGCAAAAAGAGGCATGACCCTGTCTACAGGCCAGTTGGCAATGGTTAGATAATCTGAGTCGCCAAGTTTGCCGGCAACCGATTTATGAAAAAGCTCATCTGCTGTTTTAAGATAATCCATACTTAAGAACCTTTATTGGCAATGATTTGTGAAATGTGCCGCTCTTTTGAGTTAAAGAAAGCGTGTGGTCCGTCAAACAACTCAAGATCCCCGCCGATCTTGTCTGCAAACATTGCTGCAGCTTCTGCCGGAATGATTAAATCATCTCTGCCATGCATAAGAACCGGCGTGGTACAGAGGGGTGTCAGTGGGCGCAGGTCAATATGTTTCAGGAACTGAAGGCCGCAGAGAAGTTGGTGTGTGCTGTACCCGGTATAATCTATGGCGCCGGTTGTCAGCCCGCATCGTTTATGAAAATTACCAAGCGTACTATCTTTGTCCCGTTGCACAGAAGAGATCATACTGTCGAGAAGTTTGGGCCGTACACCAGGTTTAAAGTCATCTTTGCGGCAAAAACAAGGGGTGGGGGAGAGCAGAATCAGTTCAGCAGGGTTTATATGAAAACCGGCACCCCATGCAATCATTGCACCGGTCGACCAGCCCGCAAGACGTATGGAACCTTCACCGGCGAGCTCCCGTATCTTTGCGGCCGCGATCTCACTCCAGTTTTCAACCGGTGTTTCGTTGTTAATCAGATCCGGCATTACCTTGTTTATGTCTAAAAAAAGTGAATCGTCGCCAAAAAGGGGTTTGAGTATATCGGGGCCTACTCCCCATCCACCAAGTACAACATAATTATTCATTGTGTTTTTTCCATTCTGTTATCAGGTGTAAAACTTTGCCGATCTCATCACTGGTGATTCCACAGTGAAGTGACATGCGGATTCTCTCGGTGCCCACGGGAACAGTTGGGGTACGAATCGCAGGTGCAAAGACACCATTATCCCTGAGGTATGCCGATAAAGAGAGGGCCTTCTCAGAGGAGTTGGTGACCAGGGGGATGATTTGTGTTGATGAGTTCATGGTGTCAAAACCATTGCTTTTTAACATCGAACGAAACTTTTTTGCTTCAGAGCGTAGTTCTTTTCCCAGCGCAGGATTCTTTCTGATAAACCGTATAGCACACAGATCATACGCAAGTACCGATTGCGGCAGGCCAGTGGAATAGATAAGGCTTCTGGCATTATTTACAAAAAAATCTCTGAGCTGAGCCGGACCCGCAAAGAATCCCCCGAGTCCACCTACTGCTTTGCTTAGAGTACCCATGCGGATATGAACCCCATCTTCGGTACCGCTCTCTTCAACCAGTCCGCTTGCGGTTTTACCGAAAATCCCTGTTGCGTGTGCTTCATCCACCATCACCGCCGCGCCGTACTCTTTTGCAAGCTGGCATATATCAGCCAGAGGAGCAGTGTCGCCATCCATACTGAAAACCGTATCGGTAACAATTAGCTTTTCCGCCCCGGTAGAAGCTTTGAGTCGCTCTTTTAGATCGTTCATGTCGTTATGTTTATAGCGCTGCATACGTGCACCGGAAAGAATGCAGCCATCAAGTATAGAGGCGTGGTTGAGCCGGTCGCAGAAGATGGCACTATTTCTTGAACAGAGCGCGGCTATCAAACCGGTATTGGCCGCGTATCCTGAATTAAAGAGCAGTGCGGATTCACATCCTTTCCACTCCGCGATCTCATTTTCGACAGTGTCATAGAGTGGTGAGCTCTGTGAAAGCAAACGTGAAGAAAGATTACCGGAGTAGATACCTTTTGTAAGATTATGAGCTTCCCGCTGTAACCTTTTGTCGTTGTGAAGTGCCAGATAGCTGTTGGTAGAAAGATCTATCCCCTCAACACTTCGCTTTTGAGGTATTACCCTAAAAAGTGAAGCATCACGGCGTTTTCGCGAATCGGTGATAGTCTTATCAAGAATTGCAGGAATCATCAAGCACTTCCTTTATGGATTTACGGGTGCCGGAGAGCATGGTGAAAATCTGTTCTTCTGTTATGTTGTAGGGCAACATAAAATAGAGTACATTACCAAGAGGCCGGATTATCAAACCATGATTAAGCGCCTTACGTGCAACCTTAAAGGTAAAACGTTCTTCCGGAGCATGTTTTTCCTTTGTTTTACGATCTTTTACAATCTCAAGAGCACCAACGGTACCGAGTACTCTTATGTCACCTACACACTCAAGATCCGAAAACTTCATCATCTCTTTATGAAAGTAACCGGTGATCTTTTCAAGCGACCGGGGAATATCATACTGTGCAATCAGATCAAGAGTTGCCACTGACGCAGCAGATGCTACAGGGTTGCCGGTGAACGTATGGCCATGCTGAAACGTTCTTTCTGAACGATAATCACTGCAAAATTCTTTGTAGATACTCTCTTTTACAATTGTTGCAGACAGAGGTAAAAAGCCCGCCGTAAGGCCTTTTGAAAGACACATCATATCAGGAACGTGCTCAGCATGATCGCAGGCAAACAGTTTCCCCGTTCTTCCAAGCCCCATAGCGACTTCATCTGCAATGGTGAGGACATCATAGCGGCGGCAAAGTGAAAAGATCCTTTTTAACACCTTAGATGGGTATACCCGCATCCCCACAGCACCCTGAACCATTGGTTCAAAAAGACAGGCTGCTATTTCATCCCCCTGCTCTTTCAAGATAGTTTCAAGCGAATCCATGCACTCTGCATTGCAGGTAGACGCATCCTTGCCAACCGGGCATCGGTAGCAATAGGGAGCATCGGTATAAAGATGTTTTTTAAACGTCTCCTGAAACACCGAATGGTAAACAGGTATCGCTCCCACTGACGCGGCGCCAAGAGTATCGCCGTGGTATCCACCATCAAGAGAAACAAACTTCGTACGGTTTTCTGATCTGATATAGTGGTACTGAAGAGCAATTTTCATCGCCACTTCAACAGAGGTTGAGCCGTTGTCAGAGTAAAATATCCTGTCCAAACCCGTGGGCAAAATTGCCCCTAACTTACGGCTAAGCTCAAGAGTTGTGGTAGAGATGCACCCTGCCATGTGGACATGTTCCAGATCATCAAGCTGTTTCTTTATGGCATCCTTTATGTACTTGTTATTGTGACCAAATATACTGACCCACCATGAACCGATTCCATCGATATATTTATTTCCATCCTTATCATAGAGGTAGATCCCTTCACCGTTTTTTATGACAAGAGGCGGGTAATCAATAAAGTCCTGATAGGAAGTAAAGGGCATCCATAAGTTATCATATCCTTCCATCGATCTCATTGCAGAACTCCTTAACTGATTCACTTACCTGAGCCCCAAAAGGCAGCTCAAGAACCGGACTGGGAATAAGAAACTGTTCGATCATCTTTAAATTGTCGCTGTATATAAAATCTTTACACTTCTTTTCGGGGTTGTTTACAACCGCTCCACTTACTGCCACTCCTGCACTCTTTAGCGAATCCACAGAAAGCCTGGTATGATTAAGCGTTCCAAGCTTCCCTGATGTAACAAGAAGAGCGGGGCTGGTAAAACGCTTTATCAGTTCGAGCATAAAATAGTTCTCGGTTAAAGGAACCATAACTCCGCCCGCACCTTCAATTATAGTAATATCTGCTTTGCGCGATATGGCATCCAGACACTTTTTCAGATGATCGGCACATATAGACACACCTTTCATCTGTGCTGCAAGATGGGGAGAGCAGGCGGGTTCGAAGCGATAGGGAACATGCACTTCATAGGGTAGAACCATCTCCGCATCACCCTTAAAAACAAAGTCTGCATCAGGGGCGCGCAAATCACCTGAACCGTTTTGGTAACATCCCGTTTGTACCGGTTTCATGTAGGAAACCTTCTGCCCAAGTGAAGCGAAGGTGTCGGCCAGAACACGTGCCACGTATGTTTTGCCTATATCGGTATCGGTACCGGTAATAAAGAGTATTTTTTTCTTCATCTGTTTGCCTTTATAATCTTGCCTGTTGCCGCGTTGTAGGTGACAGGTATCCCTTTTTCTGTTCCGAAAGCGGCTTCATACTCTTTGCACAGAGCGATAAGTTGCTTTCGTTTAAGCAGAGGGCCTCCTGTTGCTGCTGCACCAATTGAACTTATACTTTTAAGAGCATCAAAGGCGCTTGAATAGTACATTGTGGTAGTGTACTCATCAATTATCACCGAAGAGCTGTCAAACCCTGACTCACCAAGCAATCTGCACACGCTGTCCACTGAAGGGTATGAGGCCGAAAGGGGAAGATCATGGTTTTGACGTATGGTGTAAATTTCTTTAAACGAACCATCTAAGAAAAAGGAGAATAAAAGTGTACCGTTTTGTTTAAGGATGCGGGCACTTTCTGTAAGCAGCGTAGCGGGGGAGTGAGCCCACTGAAGCATCGAAGCCATCACCGCACCATCAAACCTACCTTGCTTAAGGGGAAGGTGTTCTCCGTCTGCCCGCAGAGCACGAATCCGGGAGGCAGGAAACTCCTCTTTTAGCAGTTTTAGTGGCTCGTTTGCAAGATCAAGGCAAAGCAGACTACAGTGTTTGGGTATAGATTCCATGCACTGTAACAGTGTTCCCGGGCCGCTTCCAATATCAGCCCATAATTGATCCTTTTGCATCACCGCGTTTAGATTGGTGCAGATTCGTTGCACTAAGTGCGTCTGGACCGTAGCGCAGGAGCTGTATGTTGCAGCCTTAAGACTGAAACTTTGTGCAATTCGCTTTTTATCTATCTGCAAAATACTCATTAACTACTTTCAAATCACCTGAACGCCACTGTTTTAAAAAAGCTAAAATACTTCATCCCTGAAAAAAACAACAATTCTTATATCCCTTAATCAGTCTCTGAGCACCATTTTTGAAAAAATCGGGGTAATTGAGTGAACAGGTCTTAAAAAAGTATTCATTCAGGGGGACATATCTGCTATATTTATAGACTAAGAACTAAATTTTTGTAAAAAGATAATCAATATGGTTGGCTAAAATGGTGAAAAACTTCATCAGGTGCTCTGTTCTGCTCTTTATCGTAGTTTTTAACCCCCTGGCTTCTGAAGACTTCCAACGGTTCAACGTTGCATTTGAGCTGCTTATTAATCAGGAATATCAGCGCTCCAGTGGGGAGCTCATGAGGCTTTTAGAGGATGACCCCAGCGATTTTGATGCACTCTATTTCTCTGTAGCTGTTGAGCAGACACGCATTCTGGACTACGATTCCTACAACCTTGAGAGCGCACGATTTGTGCAGTATGCAGACAGTGTACGGACTTCATTGGAAAATACGCTTGGTAATCTCACCGGAAGTGACTCGGTCAGGTGCGCCTTTTATATCGCCAACATCACCGGCGGAATTGGGATTATTCAGGCAAAGGCCGGACGATGGTTCGATGCCGTCAGAAATGCAATATCCTCGGTGAATACCCTGAGGGATCTTACTGATAAAGATCCAACCTTAGCTGAGGCAAAACTTGGGATCGGGGTGTTTGATTACTACCTCAGTAACAGTTTAAGATGGGTTCCTTTCACCGAAAACCGGGCAAAACGCGGTATTAAGGCAGTACGTGATGCACTGAATGCTCCTTCTCCCTTTGATTTAGCCGCAAAAAACTCCCTGTGCTGGATACTTATCGATGAAGAGGAGTTTGCGGAAGCCGATTCTCTGGCTCAGAGTGTACTCGATCTGGCTCCCGAAAACACGATATTCCTTAAGATTCGGGCACTGATTGCCCTGTGGACCGGTAGATACAGCAGAGCCGAAAAGTTAGCCTTGCAGCTTATCGATGCCTCTGATTCCAAAACCCCCGTTAACTGGTCTGATCTGGTCACCGGCTACTATATTTTAATTAACTGCCATCAACATAATGGCAGGGAAGCTGAATTGGTCAGGGATGCCGACAAGATCCTGGGTCGTACGATCCCACCGGAATTTAAAGACGTCTCTCACATCGAAAGTCATCTGAAACACATAAGAGATACATCCCGAATCTTCAGGGTTAATTAGGTTATGAAAAAAGAAGTATTGCTGTTCTCCTTTATGGTTGTTGTTTGCTGCACTGGTTTTGCCCAGTCCTATAATCCCCACATCCGTATGAATCCATCCATTGAGCGTTTTCTCTACAGGATGCAAACCCGTTATGGGTTTGATCCCGGGGACATTGGAACTCAGCCTCTTAGCGTACAGCGGGTGTTAGAGACGCTGGATTCCCTGGAGCACAATGTATCACTGACCTCAAGAGAGCGTTTTGATCTTCAAAGATTGCGAAAAAGCATTGGTGCTGAAAGAGGGATCTATGCCTATACCCATGATGACGGGGAGCTTAATCTCAATGCCGGGCTTAACCTGATCGGTGATATGGATGGCTCGCTTAACAGTGATGCTGCAGGGGGCAGAGGTATCATAAATCCCTACTTCACCGGAAATATTGGGGCGCTTTCCTTTTTCGCGGAAATTGATGTTTGGACTGAGTACCGCTCAGATACACTCTTTAACCCCAGCAGCTATCAGCCCTATGATGGCGTTCCCTACAATCTCTACGGAAGAAATACCGAAGAGAGTAACTTGCGCTCATCGGATCTTCCACGAGGAGGGATTAGTTACTCGCAGGGAAGAATCGATCTGGGGCTTTCGATCGATTACCTTAAGTGGGGGCCTGCGCTTCATTATCCTGTAACGCTTTCGGGGCAGACACCGCCGGTTACTGCTTTCAGGGCAGATCTGGATCTGGAGATTCTTCAGTATCAACATTTAGCGGGATTGCTTCAGAGCCAGAGAGATAAGAGAAAGTATATCTACGCTCACCGGCTCTCGGGCAGATGGAGAAATGTTCAGTTTGGGATAAATGAGGTGATAATTGGTGGCAGCACAACCGATCGCCAGCCTCCCGAAGATCCACACAACTCACTGCGCCATGAATATTACGGAGAGGAACGAACGCTTGAAATCGTCTATCTTATCCCTTTTGTGCCAAAGGTTTTTATTGAACATTATATTGGTGACAGGGATAATGCGGCGATCTCCCTTGATTTAAACATCACTCTTCCGGCAAACCTTCGACTCTACGGAGAGTTTCATATCGATGATATCCTCTCACCCTGGGAAATTTTCTCCGATGACTGGGGGAATAAGTGGGCGCTTACCTGGGGGCTAAACTGGGAGGGTGAGCTGTATGAGCGCGATGTTTCCGCGGGGTTTGAATACTCACGGGTAGAGCCCTGGGTGTACACCCATTTTTACGGGGGCAGTCACCGGTTTACAAACTTTGGACAGCCGCTGGGAAATCAGCTTGGGCCCAATTCAAGGGCGGTGCTTGCCTGGGCAGATATGGCTATATCACACCGAAACCGGGTAGGGATAAGGATTAACAGTGAAGAGCGTAATCCATCCGCGCGCGGTGGATCTGTGGAGCATGTGTTTCAGGATGAATATCCCAGAAGAGGAACGCCCGACAGTGAAACCAAGCAGTTTCTTGGTCCCGGAACAGTTCATCACCTCAGGCCAGGAATTTACTGGCAGTTTGATCAGTTTGGACCTTTTAGGGTTGATGCGCTGTATGAGCTTGATGTGATGGAGGACAGGGGGCGTTCTACGTTGCACCTTTATGGTGGGTTTTATTTTTGATTGCTGGAGGGGGCTTCTTTCATCATCGACTACCCCAGAGAGATAGCGGAAAAGAATCTCAAAGTACTCAGTCTTTGTTTTTATGTCCCTGAATTTTAACAGTAAAAAAAATAAGCCATTAAGTTTATCCTACAGCTCAGGAGACCTGGAAGACTTCAGTATCAGAAAGTTCACCCTAAGCAGTATCTCGCCCCTGATCTCTTCATCGGGAATGTTAATGCATTTAAAGTATCCCGGAGGTTCTTATCAACTGCTCTTTTTATTTACCCTTAGTTCCTTAATCTTCTCATTGTCCAACGCTGTTATCTTTTCAATCTGCTCATCACTCATTCCCATTGCAATCATTTTTTCTGCTGTTTGAATTTTTTCTTCAACTTTGCCTTTGATTTGACCTTCGGCTACCCCTTCGGCCTTACCCTCAAGCTTCCCTTCAGCCTTACCATCCAGAAACCATTTCTCAGCTATTGTAGGCATTGTCACTCCTCCAATCTGTGCAATTTCATTGAATTCTTGATTTAAGTGTTCGGTATCTTTCGATGCAGAGAGTCAAGGAGTGTGACTCACATAAAAAAAATACTGCCAGGCACTTTGAAAGGATACACCTTTAAGATAATCACAGATTAGAAAAACTTGGATCTGTTACATCTCATCA
>JARUKZ010000014.1 GCA_029688955.1 Chitinispirillales bacterium ANBcel5
ACAAAAGTTTGTCCGGCGTTCCCTCAGGGTGTGAGATAGTGAGTCAAAAGTTTGGCCGGCAATACCTCAGGGTGTGGAATTGAGAGACAAAAGTTTGTCCGGTGATCCCTCAGGGTGTGGGATAGTGAGACAAAAGTTTGGCTGGCGATACTTCAGGGTGTGGGATAGTGAGGCAAAAGTTTGGTTGGCGATCCCTCAGGGTGTGGGATAGTGAGTCAAAAGTATGGCTGGCGATATCTCAGGGTGTGATTAATTTACCAGCCTGTAAAAAAAACTTGAGTATAGTTGCCAACCTATATATATTACACAAAAGTAAGCATCTACCCTGTGATAAAAAAATATAAAACACTGAAAGCTAATTATTTAAGCACTATAAAACTTTTCATTCATCATTAAAGCATGTGGCATAATAACCCCAAAAAACGGAGGACTGTAGTGATGAAACTATTTAACAGTAAGTATGTGGCAGTGTTTGCTGTTTGCTCTGTGCTGAGTACCCCTTTTGCACTGTTTTCTTATGTAGTGATCGATGATCTGGAAGATGGGACCAATGTAAATAAGCTGGGGCACGAGTGGTATTTCTCTTGTGATGCCTACATTGGCGGAACATCAACGGTTACCAATGCGGGTACAGATGGAGACGAGTTGGTTTTTGAGGGCTCCTATACTCCAGGATACAACTCAAAATATTCCGCAAAACTAAGCTACCACATGGGTGAGCCAATTGAAGATACGGATGGTTACTTCGACCTGCTCCCCCGGGTAGTAATGGGGACCAAACTTGCTCCTGACGGGTACACCTTTTGTATGTCTTATGCACGTTCTTTTTCCTTTTGGGCCAAAGCTGAGGAACCTATTCAGGTACGTTTCAGACTGGAAACTGCCAATGTAACCGATGGGGCATACTATGGATACGATCTGTCGGTCGGCGATGATTGGGAGTATTATACCCTGCATATTACAGGTGGAACCGAGGGCTCCGGTGAACTTGCACAACCAGAAGAATGGGGAGGTTATGTACATTACGATCTTTCACAGACTACGAGGATCTCCTGGGAAATCATGGGATATGCTAACGAAACCGGCACCTTATGGATCGATAACCTTGCTATAGATGATGGTGTCCGATTACGAGGACCTGAACTGGTTTCACCTGTTGAAGACACCTTAGATTCTGGTATTCCGGTGGCATTTACCTGGAGACCGGAAAGAAATTGTGACTTCTACGAGCTGGAACTGTCTCGTTCAAGTGATTTTGATTCTTTGGTTGTCTATGAAGAAGAAATACTGGATACAACGTTTACTGTGTCGGGGCTTGATGGAGGAAATACCTATTTCTGGAGAGTACGAGAGAGGCTTTTAGATCATTCAGGGCCCTGGTCTGAGGGAGAGTTTGTTATTGCTAATCCTACCTCTGTAACACACAATCATATGAAGAATAGTTCAATGTCTCTGAGTATAAATGCCGGTAATCTACTCACCTACCATTTGCCGCGCAGAGGGGATATTTCTGTAGATCTTTATACACTTAACGGCCGCAGGCTAAATGTATACCGATCAAAGGGACAAGGCCCCGGGATACATAAGGTACAATTACCTCAGTCGCTTGCAAGTGGTTCATACACAGCTGTACTGCGTGCCGGTGAAACTACTGTGAAAGCGCCAATTGTTATCACCGATTAAGAAACAGTACAAAATGTTGGCACCGGGGATGGTGCCAACATCTTAGGTATGGTACTCTGCATTTATCTTCACGTAATCGTAGCTAAAATCACAGGTGTGCGCTACCGCGCCACACTCTCCGATACCAAGATCGATGTCAATTGGTACCACCTTTTCCTTTAGTAACTGATGCACCTTTTTGTAATCAAACTTCGCTGGTTGCAAATCTTCAAATACTTCAATACCGCAGAGCTTTATGGACATTTTGACTTTCGAAAACTCTGCACCCGAGTACCCTACCGCACAGGCAATTCTTCCCCAGTTGGGATCATTTCCAAACAGAGCACACTTGGTGAGATTTGAGTTGGCCACAGCTTTAGCAGCCTTTTGGGCATCCTGAGCGCTTTTTGCCCCGGTGACGTTAATCTCAACCCGCTTTGTAGCCCCCTCTCCGTCTGCGGCGATTTGTTTGCACAGATCGTTGCAGACCAAAAAGAGCCCCTCCTCGAAAGCTGCAATGTTGCTTTGTGTAATGGTGGTCCCCGATACCCCGTTAGCCAGCACAAGAACCATATCATTGGTCGAAGTGTCTCCATCAACGGTCAGATTGTTAAAGGTCTGGTCTACCACCTTTTTTATGGTATCGTTTAGAAGACTGCTGTCGATCTTTGCATCAGTGCATATAAAGGCGAGCATGGTAGCCATATTGGGGTGAATCATTCCGGAGCCCTTTGTGGTGCCACCAATATGAAAAGAGCCTCTTTGGGTAGAAACTTTTGCGGCCGCCTCTTTTTTCACCAGATCGGTAGTCATAATGGCTTTGGCAAATTGAAGGCCGGCATCAGGAGAGAGGGTGCTGACCACTTTGGGTATAGCTGAAGAGATCTTTTCCATAGGCAGAAGCTCTCCGATAACTCCGGTAGAGGCAACCAAAACAGAATGGTGATCAATTCCAAGTGCCGAAGCGGTAAGGGTGGCCAGGCTTTCATTGTCTTTTGCCCCCTTTCCACCGGTGCAGGCATTTGCGCATCCGCTGTTACACACCACTGCATGTATTGCATCTGATGGCAAAAGGGTATGACACCAATCCACACTCGATGCGCGTATGGCATTCTGGGTGAAGGTTCCGGCAGCAGCGCATGGGTATTCACTATAAATTACTCCCAGATCTGATTTGCCGCTCACTTTGATGCCCGCTTTAACCGCTGCTGCTTTAAAGCCCCTTGCAGCACATACGCCGCCTTGTATTATTTCTGAATACTTACCAGAGTTCAATTGTTTGGACATTCCTTTTTCTGACTCCTCGTTTTGTGCATACTGAACAGCCTGCGTTTGTGGCTTTTTAATCTTTTACTTGCTAAAAAAAGTATCCGACCTTATAATTAGGTTATACAAAACAGTCATAAATATGTTATTGCCATCACTGAGGTCAAGAAAACGCTTAAATTAATCATTGACAAGGCTTTTGGTTATAACATATTTATATAGGAATATGAATATGAAAAAATTAAAAAAGCAGCTTATTGTGCAGGCCTGTATCGGTGCACTGTTCTTCTCTCTAACGCATGGCTACACTGAGGAAGCGGATGGCATGGAGCAGGAAGTAATTAATGAAGAGGACAGTGCCGTAATATGGGAACCCTTCGCTTTTGATGATTACACTTACATATCGGGCAATCTGCTGGCATCCAGTGCTTTTCTCTGGGAACGAAAAGACAGGCCCAAAGGGGTCTTAAATCGTCCGGCGGATTCACGAGCTGTATTTCAGCTTCATGACAATGTCACCATAACCGGAGCTAATGCTGAGGCATTTGGGGTAGGAGATACTGTTGATCTGATCGCTCAAATTAAGAGCATGCGCTATGATGGCAAGCGCTACTGGCTCAAAAAAAGTCAGGGGCGAGCTGTAGTAGAGCGTGCTGATGGCAGGGAATTTAGAGCTAAGGTAATTAGACTGTGGGGTCAGGTTAAAGGCAATGAGTGGGTTATGCCGGCCAGACAGTTTGACTCCATCGAATATGAAACTCTTATTGATGCGCCGGTGAGCATCGATGCTGCTGTTCTTAGCAGGGTCCAGGAAACCAGATTTCCCCATATGAACCAAATGTTTCTTATAGATAAGGGACAAAGTGACGGAGTCGTTAAGGGTGATATATTTGCTGTCTACGACAACGCCGATGATCAACTGAATGAAATACTGCTTTTGGGCTTAGTTACCAGAGTCTATGATAATTACTCTACGTTGGTAATCCAGAAACTGTTTGAAAAACAGCTTTCTGAGGGGGACAGGGCTGTTCTTAAAAAGAGAATCGATGAGCAATGGTAAAGGATATTTTCTGTGACACGTTTTCTTTCGAATTTCGGGTGGCGTTTATTTGTTAGCAAGAGCAAAAGAAGTGTCCGGGGAAGTATCATTTTCCTTCTGGTTAATTTCCTTCTTCTTGCAGGCATACTTTTTACCATGGGAATGGTTTTGATCCTTCTGGGGATTGAAAATGTTTCCTTACCGTTTACTCATAGTGTTTTAAATACCCTGTCCAGACTTATTTTGTAATTCTTGATGGTGATTTCTACTTCGGCTATCCCGTAATCTGATAACTTTTGGATTAAAAAGGAATCGCAAAAGGTCTATGTCGGGTACTTTTTTTTATTTTTCTTCACTGTTTCTGCTCTGCCTTTTTTTTGCCGCCGGCTTCCTTTTTTTTAGAAGTAAAGGTAAAAGGGTTCATGCAGCCCTTCTCGTTTCAGATTCGGAGTACAAAAATCTGGAAGCGGTGTTTCACACAATTACCGATTATGTCTCGATTATCAGCCCCGATTTAAAGCTTATAAAGGTTAATGAGAGTTACAGAGCAGCTGCGGGTGGTAATTTTGAAGATTTTACCGGTCATAGCTGCTGGTCAAAACTGTGGGCTCAAAGTGGCAAATGTGAATGGTGTCCGGTTGAGCGGGTGAGGAGAACAGGAAAAGCGCTGGTTAACTCTCATGTTACCCTTAAGAGAAAAGAAGAGTTACGAACCTATAGCCTTAGTGTTTACCCAATCCGTGATAAATCCGGCTCTGTTGTTAATGTTATTGAGTACGTGAGGGATATTACTGAAGAAAATTCGATGATAGAGCAGCTTATTCGCTCCGAGAAGCTGGCAAGTATAGGTATAATGACCGCCGGAATCGCTCATGAGATGAATAATCCCTTGTCTGGTATAAGCGGAACAGCCATGAATATGCTTCAAATGCCCCAAAAGTATGGTCTTAATGATAAGGGTGTCAGTCGCATAAGTATAATCCTTGAAAATTCTGACAGAGCCACAGGCATTATGAAAGACCTTCTGAGGCTTTCAAGAAAACATGATAGTGAAAAGGTCTATGTTTCCATAAATGAGCTTATAGACAGGACTATGAACGCGATTCATTTTCCTGGTGCCGCAGAGGTGGAAAAAAGTTATAACTTTGACCCCCAACTGCCCCTGATTAGTTGTGATCCGGGCAAGATTGAACAGGTAATAATAAATATCATGACCAATGCAGTGCAATCGATAAAGGAAGAAAAAGAGAGGGTAAATGCACTGGGGCGGGCTTATAATGGCTTTATCTCCATATCTACCAAAAAGCAGGATGAGGTCGTTTTGATCTCAATTGCTGATAATGGTAAGGGTATTCCCAGGGAGATAAAAAACAAGGTTTATGATCCCTTTTTCACTACCCGGGCCCCCGGGCAGGGTACCGGGCTTGGGCTTAGTATCTGTTATCGTATTGTAGAGGAGCATGGGGGGAAATTATTTTTTGACAGTTTTGATGGAATGACCACGTTCTATGTGGCCCTGCCATGTAATGCCGATGGATTTGTTGAAACAAGTGTACTGGAACTTTTAAATGTATAAATTACTGGTTGTAGATGATGAACTATCCATAAGAACCATGCTTGTGGATTATCTGGAATCCCGCTACGATATTAAAGCTGCAGAAAATGGAACTGAAGCTCTCAGTCTCTTGCAAGAAGAGCAGTTTGATCTTGTTATCTCAGATATTAATTTACCTGGAATAAGTGGACCACTTCTTCTTAAGGAGATTAGAAAACGGTACCCTGATATTAAAACTGCTCTAATTACCGCCTATAATGTAGATGATTATATAAAGATTGCATGGGAGTGTTCAGTCAGCAATATTATTCCCAAAACCGTACCCTTTAATTTTTCTGAATTGGAATCGATTATACGGAGTCTCCTAAGCGGGGAAATTTTCGGCATTTGCCGGTACCTGCAATCGGATGCTGCGGTTTTTAAGACATTTTGTATCACCTCCTCTGCAAGCGCCCGTGAGGTAAGAGAGGAGATTACAGGGCTATTCAAGGAAAAGTTTGGTACTGCCGGTGATATGCTTCTTCTTTTGGATGAGGTTGTTACCAATGCTATTTATCATGCTCCGGTTCTTGAAGATGGAACAGAAAAGTATACCGAGTTTTCTGAGGTCCAGTTAGAATCTTGTGAGTACATACATATAGATTGCGCCTATGATTTTGAGAAGTATGGTGTATCGGTGGTGGATAATCAGGGTCGATTAACAAAAGAAACCGTACTGAAAAAAATCGAACGTCAGATAAGTGGTGCTGGGGTGTTGGATGATTCGGGGCGGGGAATACATATGAGCCGCCTTTTCTCCGACAGGATGATTATAAACATTGCTACAAATAAAAAGACAGAAGTGATTCTCATGAATTATTTTTCTAAGAAATATCGCGGGTATAAACCGCTGTATATAAATGAACTTTAATGAAGAAACTGTTCTACTGATACGCTGATCAAAAAAGTCACACCGCACTGTTGAGTGCGAAAAACTTCAAAACCAGTAATCTGATCACTTCAACACCAGAAAAAAGATAGTAGATCACCAGAATTAGTGACCTTCGGAAGATATAAGGGGGGTGAGAGAGAATGATCAACAGGTGCAGAGGAAGAAAAATAAAGCTTCAGGGCTTTAATAATTTAACTAAGTCATTGAGTTTTAATATTTATGATATATGCCACGCTAAATCTAAATCAAGTCAGATTGATTATCTTGAATATATAGATGAGGAGTATAATTCAGAGAAGCTGCGCAGTATTCTCGAAGAGGTTACAAATATCATTCAGGCAAAAATTGTCAACATATCCACTCAGGATTATGACCCCAGAGGGGCAAGCGTTACGATTCTTATAAACGAGGGTCATCATCCCCGTGAAGAAGGCGATGTCGTTGCGCATTTGGATAAGAGTCACATTGCGGCTCATACCTATCCTGAAAACAATACTGAAAACGGAATCGCTACGTTCAGAGTTGATATTGATGTATCTACCTGCGGTATGATATCGCCCCTTAAAGCTTTGGATTTTCTCATAGATAGCTTTGATTCTGATATAGTATTGATGGATTACAGAGTGCGCGGTTTTACAAGAGATGTGAGAGGTAAAAAGATCTATATAGATCATGATATCACTTCGATTCAGGACTATATCTCTGATGAAATATTGGATAACTATACAGCTTATGACATAAATGTTGTTTCGGATAATATCTTTCATACCAAGATGAAGCTTAAAAATCTTAAGCTTGAGAGTTACTTGTTTGGCTCTGAATACGATAAATTCTCAAAAACTGAAAAGAAGAGAGTTAAGGCGCTCCTGAAAAAGGAGATGCAGGAAATATTTGAATGCAGGAATATCTTTGGCCAGGAGGTTTAGTTGTCTGTTAAAAAAGATCGGGTGTTCAAAGAGGCTCTGAATCCACACTTTGGATATTACTATACCGTTAAAGAGACTCTTAAAAAGACTAAAACAAAGTACCAGAATATTGAATTGATCGACACTGAAGAGTTTGGAAGAGTTTTGTTGCTCGATAATATCACTCAGGTGGTTGAAAGTAATGAGTTTATGTACCATGAGCCAATGGTGCATCCGGCCATGTGTTCTCATCCCGACCCACAAAGTGTGCTTGTAATAGGTGGTGGGGATGGTGGGATTCTCCGTGAAGTGTTAAAGTATCCGACCGTAAAAAGAGTAGAGCACGCAGAGTTGGATGAAGGGGTGATAAATTTTTCAAAAGAGTATTTAACGAGTGTCCATGCAGGCTCTTTTGATGATCCCAGGGTGAATATAAATGTTACAGATGGACGCAAGTATGCTGATGAACATCCGGGTGAATTCGATGTAGTAATAATGGATATGACTGACCCGTTTGGGCCATCAAAGATGCTTTATACCAATGATTTTTTCAGAATAATCAAACGTTCCTTTAAAGACCGGGCAGGAATGTTTGTGATGCACTCTGAGTCGCCAATATCACGACCGGTAGCTTTTGGATGTATAACAAAAACTCTTGGGTCCACGTTTGCTCACGTAAATCCACTATACACTTATATTCAAATGTATGCGGTGCTGTGGTCAATAAGTCTCTCTTCAGATGAGGTTGATATCGCTTCTATAAAGGCTTCAACCATAGAAAGCAGATTGAAACAATATGGTATAGAGAATTTAAAGCTCTATAACGGGGCCACCCATGGCTCTATGCTCGTGACTTATCCATATATTGAGGAAATATTGAAACAGCCTGCCCGTATTATTACCGATGCGGAACCAGATTTTCCGGATAACTTCATCTTGTAGCTTAGGAAAGCGAGATCGTTCTGTTCTATGGATTTCTTAAGAGTCCGGGAGTTGGTGGCTGAGCATGGCACACCAACTCTATTTCTATCTAAAAGCAGGCTTAAAGATAACTACAGAACCCTTAGTGAGGCGCTTCCGGGGGTAGATTTATACTATGCAGTTAAATCAAATGCCCACCCGCAAATACTATCTATTCTCGATTCCCAAAACAGTTTTTTTGATGTTTGTTCAAATGGTGAGATCGATTTAATCAAGCAACAGGGGATTTCTGCAACCAGGTGTATACACACTCACCCTATTAAACGAGACAACGATATTCGCTATGCCCTAAAGTATGGCATCACCGTTTTTGTGGTGGATAACGAGGATGAGTTGCTTAAGTTTCTACCTTACAGGGAAAATGTGGAACTGCTTGTGAGGATGAGCATTCAAAACCCGGGATGTTTGGTTAATTTGTCTCATAAATTTGGTGTCGCGCCTGAAGAGACATTCAAACTGATCAGAAAAGCACATGAATTGGGTATACGGGTAAAGGGAATAAGTTTTCATACCGGTTCTCAGAACGAGAGTTCGTTAAAGTACATCGAGGCGCTTGAATATTGCAGAGATATATGTACCAAGGCTGCTCTTGAAGGAATTAATCTGGAGGTAATCGATATTGGAGGGGGATTTCCTATCAAATATCTGTCTCCGGTTTTACCAATGGCCGCATTTTGTCAGCCCATTAACGATTATCTTAGTCGTTATTTTTCTAATTACAGGATAATTGCGGAACCGGGCAGAATACTGAGTGGACCATCAATGTCTTTGGCTACAAGGATTATGGGACGCTCGTTGAGAAATGGCGTATGGTGGTATTATCTGGATGAAGGGGTGTATGGATCGTTTTCCGGAAAAGTGTATGATCATGCAGATTATCCCATGTTTGTGGCAAAAGAGGGGCCCAGATACAACTCGGTTCTTGCAGGTCCCACGTGCGATTCTATCGATGTTTTGTATGAAAATATCAGTTTGCCACTGATGGAAATTGGCGATTTGCTGCTTTTTGAGTCGATGGGAGCGTATACTACGGCCAGTGCATCTGAGTTTAATGGGTTTGAGAAAGCTAAAGTCGTGGTAGTTGAGTAGATGAATTATTATATTAGTAATAAGGCAATTGGAATTATAAAGGAGCCTTCCTGGTGTGAATAGCAAAATCCAGTGTTCAGAAGTAAATGAAACCTCCATATGGATTGAAAACCTGGTAAACGGGCGCTCAGGGCTTACGATTAAAGCCAGGCAGTCTGTGTTCTGTGGTTCCAGTCCATTTCAGAAAATTGAAGTGTATGATACCTACCGTTTTGGCCTGGTATTATGTCTTGGGGGGAGCATTGTTCTTACTGAAAAGGGAAGCGAACCCTATAATGAAATGATGGTTCATCCGGCCATGATAATGCACAAAAATCCCCAAACCGTTTGTATTATTGGTGGTGGGGACGGTGGTTGTCTAAAAGAGGTCCTTAAGTACCAGTGTGTAGAGCGGGTTGTGGTTGTTGAGATCGATGGTTTGGTGAAGGAAACGATTGAAAACTATTTTTCGCAGTTTAAACCAGGTTTTAAAGACCCCCGAACAGAGGTAATTATAGATGATGGGTATCAGTATCTAAAAAATTCAAGTAACACATTTGATCTGATACTGGTGGATTCCTATGATCCGGGTGGTCCTGTTCGTTCCCTTGAATCAGCTGACTTTTATAGTTTAGTTGCAAATCGACTGAATAGTGAGGGCTTGGCTGTATTTCAGACCGATTCCCCAATACTGCGTGAGGAGTTTTTGCGTCGGGCTATTATGAATGTATCATCTCTTTTTGCTCAGTATAAATCCTATATATCGTTTATGCGCACATTTCCTGAAGGAATATGTAGTTTTTTAGTAGCCAGTATCCAAAAAGATGGCCTGGATACCTTTTCTCATAAACGGTATGAGCAGATTGGAGATAGTCTTAGGTATTATAATGATGAAATTCATCGTGGAGCATTTTTGCTACCACAGAACATTCGGACAATCTTACGACCTTAAATGGTTGGTTTTTGTGTAATTAATTGAAAATGAGGCGTATTGCTAAGGAAATTGGCAGAAAGTATCTTCCGAAGAGATAGATGTTACCTGCCTACTGAAATGAATCTCCCATGACGGAAATAATAAAAATACTCTGGGTACTAATTTTTTTAACATTTTCTTTAAATCTCATTTTCATTTGGAGCAAGTTATTCGTAATGAATAAAAAGATGAGGGTAATTAAAGACATTCTCTCTGAGAATGAAAAACTCAACAGTAATTACAAAAAGAGTTGAGTCAACATTCCCTCTATTTTATAATGTTTTGCGATACTATCTCAATCACAGGGCCGGGAAGGCAATAAGTAGTTAAACCAAACCCCGCCTGGTATGAAAGGCAGAAAGGAGAGAAGGCAGATAAGGAGTGTTTCATTGTATAAGTATCGGCTACTGTGAAATAGGTATACGATCGCACAAATATTATACACCGTTTGCATAAACAATAAACCGGGATACACGTGAAAGTATAATGATCAACTAAGAAAAGGTGTATCCGTAAAAATTCAAAGCCTTTATAAGGTAATAACTAAAGAATTATGGAGATATTAATCTTATGGAATCAGCAGCACTAGTATATACAACGTTACTCGTTGTCGTACTGCAATTAATTACTATTGCGCTCGTTCTCAGCATAAAAAAGAGACCGGATCGAAATTATAGGGATTCAAAAACAAGACATCCAAAGCATAACAATACTCGCCAGGAGAAAAGAGGGAATGATTTTCGCAAGAATAAAAAATCACCCCACCATGATAATCGTAAGAAAAGCGGTAATCAGAATTCACAGCAAAAATCTTCTGCAGTCGATCCGGTAGAAAAATCACTTCGGGATATTAACCTGAAGCTTAAAAATGCCGAACGTGATCAGGAAAATGCACGCCGTCAGATTCAATCCGGAGCATCAAAAGAGAACCAAAGAAAAGGCAATAGGAAAAACCATAACAAAAATAATGATCAGAACCGAAATCGTCGCTCCAACTGGCAGGAACGCAATAATCGAAAAGATGGTTCAAAAAAACAGGCTGGTAAACAGGAGGAATCATCTGCGACTCCTCACCAAAAACCAGCTTCAGAGCCTGCGCCAGCAGTGAATAACCCAACTGATAGTGGGATAAAGGATGTTCCCGCTTCAGAAGATACACAGCATGGGCGCAAATTTGTGGTCAAACGGCGTCAGATGAAGGATTCTGGTGATACCGAGACCCCAACAAGTGATAACTCTTCAGACACCAATTCATCTCAGGACATTTTGTCCGACAAAAATGATGGAGTAACTGAAACAGAAAAAGTGGCTGAAGGTGAGATTAAATTTGGACGTCGTTAATTTGTTATAAAATAAGTTTGAAAATTCAAGCCGGGCCCTGATGTGTCCGGCTTTTTTTTTGTCTCATGCATGAAGCTCAGGTTTTACCTTTCTATATTAAAATGCCTGATCGGCTGCAGACCCAAAAAGAATTGGTCATTAAAAGTGGAATGGTTTCTGCTTTTGTTCCTAATCAGGGAGGAAGTATGTATAAAATAGTTCTACTAAGACATGGCGAGAGTACCTGGAATAAAGAGAATCTTTTTACTGGTTGGACAGATGTAGATCTCTCGGACAGAGGACTCTATGAGGCTAAAGTTGCCGGAGAGGTATTAAAAAAAGAGGGATATACGTTTGATATTGCGTTTACCTCAGTTTTAAAAAGGGCGATAAGGACGTTGTGGATAGTTTTAGAAGAGATGGATTTGATGTGGATACCGGTCCATCGTTCCTGGCGTCTCAATGAGCGGCATTACGGGGCTCTTCAGGGACTCAATAAGTCCGAAACTGCACAAAGATACGGAGATGAGCAGGTGCATATCTGGAGACGAAGTTATGATATTAGGCCACCTGAGCTCGAAAGTAGTGATAAAAGGAATTCGGCTTCAGATCCGCGTTACAAAGATCTTGATCCTGACAGTATTCCCCTTACCGAATGTCTTAAAGATACAGTGCAGCGTTTTTTGCCATACTGGCAGGATTTTTTGGTACCCGGTATTAAGGCTGGTAAACGTATCATTATTGCAGCGCACGGAAATAGCCTTCGTGCATTGGTGAAACATCTGGATTCCATAGCCGATCAGGATATTCCAAATTTAAATATTCCAACAGGTATCCCACTTGTGTATGAACTTGATGAAGAGTTAAAGCCCATAAGGCATTATTATCTTGGGGATCAGGAAACAATTCAAAAAGCCACTGAAGCAGTAAGAAACCAGGTAAAAAAAGGTGGTGGTTAATGTAGGGGCGCTAAGGTTGAATGTGTTGGGAATTAAACTTCTGTTTCCATCACTTCAACTTCTTTTCCCGGTGCTTCTTTTTAGTCTCTCCTCAGTTCCGTTAATAGATCCCTACACAGCACAGACCATAACATTTTTAGGACTTTTGGCCCTTTGGATTGTAGTGTGGATACTCTACAACCGGAGTACATTAAAATTTGCCACAAAAGTAAAAATAACAGGCTGTTTTATTGTGATTGGTGAGCTATTATATCTACTACTGAATGTTGCTTCAGTAGTAACAATTATGCTTTTTAATAGGTTTTGGGTTGGCTCAATGGTTTTTTATCCCATTGCTTTAGTAGTTTTAAAGAAATTGGTCTATGATAACAGGGAATGGTACGGTGCACAGGAGTGAGGTAAAAATTCACCTCACTCCATTGATTATCTAATACAGCGAGTTTCTGATGATACTTAGAGGTACCCCAACTCTTCTGCTCTGGCTTTGATGCAGGAAAAATATTCTTCGTAAATACCTGAATCTTATATCAGAAGTATAACGGGCCAGATTATTTTCTGCAATTTCTAAAGCAACCTCCAGAGGATCTTCATCCTCCTGTACTTCAACGGTAGGCTCTATTCCTATCATATCGTATGCTACGCCGTTTGCGGGTTCAAGCATAGCATAGGTTACCACTGCAAGTCCGGATCGTGGAGTAACGCTCAGTGCCTGACCCCTTCCTTTGCCAAAAGTGGTTGAACCAACGGATATAATGTCATCTCTGTTTGCGAGTAAAGAGGAAACCAGGATTTCAGAAGCGCTGGCTGTAAATTCATTCACAAGTAAAATAAACTCTCTGTCAATAGCATTGTTCTGAACATCCAATGCTACCCATGTACTTTCCACAGTTTCACCTTCAACTGTATCGGGTATTAGTCTGCGTTCTCTTGTTTCTACAATTGGTGTACCGGGTTCCAAAAATTGACTGGTCACAAGTACACAGGGCTCTACCTCTCCACCGGGATTGTCTCTTAGGTCAAGAATGGTTATTTCTGCCCATTGCGTTTCATTCAGTGCATCTTGAAACTCTTGTGCGGTTCCACCCTCTACTATAGTAGAAGAGAAGAATGAAGAAATATAGATATAGGCAATATTCTCATCAAGACTATCCACGAAAACGGAAGGGGCTACGAATCGATCCAAAGTAACGGTGATATCTACTGTTTCTGAATTGCGCCTGACAGTAATTGTCACCTGATCACCACGCTGACCGTCGATCAGTGGCATAAACTGATCATAAGAGAAGTCTCTTACATCAACCCCATCCACTGCTATTATTGTATCGTTTTCCCTGAGCCCTGCTTCATCTGCAGGTGATTGAGGAAATACCTCTGTGATTACAAAACCGTTTTCTACAGAATCGATACGTATCCCAAGTCCCACCGAACTGGTGGTAAGCATGTCATCTAAATCTTCTCTTTCCCCGGGAGCGTAATAAACCGTATATGGTTCATTTACACTTTCGTACAGCTCAGTTGGTGATTCAAACTGAAACGGTTCTTCTGGAAGCCGCTCTTGAAATAAAAAGAAAACATTGAGAAAATCCCATGCAAACTCATACTCTACATCTACCTCATTTTGTGGTTGGGTGGGTACGGGAGCACAGGAGTAAATAAGAAGAGTAAAGAAAAGAACGGATGCTGAATATTTTAAACCGGTCATGTATTTAACTCCTTTTACAAGATACCCATTACCTTTGGGTGCAAATAGTGTATATACATAATAATAAGGGCAAAGCATATGCCACAGTGAAAAAAGAAATAAAACCGATTATAATGGCATACGATTTGTTTTTTAAAAAGGTGTGTGAGTAGAAATAAAAGAGTTTCAAAAAAGGATTGAATAGTATGTATCACAAATCAATGCTTCTGCTATGTTTTCTTTTGGCTTATTCATTTACACAAGCACAGTATTTTGGGCGAAACAAAGTACAGTATCATGTTTTCGATTTTAAAGTACTTGAAACAGAAAACATGGATGTGCATTTTTACCCTTCTCAGCAGGACGCTGCTACAGATGCTGCAAGAATGCTTGAAAGGTGGAATACACGTTTGGAAAAAATTTTCAGCAGAGGCTTGCCGGATAACCAACCGGTAATTTTATACTCAACACATGCTCACTTTCAGCAAACGAATACCATTGGAGGCATGCTGGATCAGACTACAGGTGGTGTCACTGAGGGATTGATGAACAGGGTGATCCTGCCTTTAACTGGTGTAAACAGTGATAATGATCATGTACTTGGGCATGAACTGGTTCACGCATTTCAGTTTGAGCTGATGAGGGCAAATGAAGCCGGTTTGGGGAGAATGGGTGAGTTGCCTTTATGGTTTATTGAAGGCATGGCCGAATACCTTTCCCTTGGTAGCCTGTCTCCTCATACTGCAATGTGGATGAGGGATGCTGTTTTACGAGATGATGTACCCGATTTTGAGGCCATTGGTACCCACAGACGGTATTTTCCCTATCGCTTCGGTCACGCAATTATTGCTTACATAGGAGGGGTTTGGGGTGATAGAGCAGTAGGAACTCTATATAATAATGTGTTAACGCATGGCTGGTATGGGGGCTACAGGAGAGCATTGGGTAGTCCTATCGATTCCGTTTCAAATAGATGGCGTCAATCGGCAGTTAATCATTTTGAGCCAACGCTGCAGGGGAGAGTATCGCCTTTGGATGTAGGCGAAACAGTAATTAATGACAATGCCATTAACCTTTCTCCGGTTATCAGTCCTAATGGCTCAAAGTTCGTTTTTATGTCAACTAAAGATATCTTTAGTATCGATCTGTACATTGCAGATGCAAAGAGTGGAGCGGTTGATAGAAGACTGGTTAGTTCTCAGACCGATGATCATTTCGATGCACTGAGATTTATAAACTCATCCGGTACATGGTCTCCTGATGGGGAAAAACTTGCATTTGTGGTATTTAGAGAAGGTAGAAATGATCTTGCTTTTATTGATGTAAATTCAGCCACTATAGAAACAATCGTTTCAATCGAAGAGGTAGAAGAAATTACCGGGCTGGCATGGTCTCCTGATGGAAAATACATGGCACTAAGTGGAACCATGGGAGCTGTCAGTAATTTATACCTCTATGAAATTGAAACAGATTCCATTTGGAAAATAACCGATGATAAGTTTGCTCAGATTCAGCCTGCATGGGGACCAAATGGAGACGTTATTGCCTACGCAACAGACCAGGGACCACATAGTGATTTGGAATCACTGTCCTTTGGAAAAAAGCAAATAGCATTGTTTAACATACGCACCGGTAACACAGAAGTGGTTTCTATTGCTCCGTGGGCTAAACATATAAACCCTCAATTTTCAAAAGACGGAAAAAGTCTCTTTATGATTGCAGATCCCGATGGGGTTAGTGATATATATCGTTATAGCTTTGAAAACGGGGAGTTTTACCGAGTAACCAATATTGCCACAGGAATTTCCGGTCTTACCGATCTTGCACCCGCGATGTCTTTGTCCTGGGAAACAGAGGAGATGTTACTGTCGGTGTTTACTGAAGGTGTGTATAAAATTCAACGATTAAACTCCGATGAGCTGGAAGGTGAAATTTTTAAAGAAAACCGGGAAGATTATACAAGAGTTGTTTCTTTGCCACCTCAGTTACGATCCGACTCCACGGTAGATAATTATTTGGTTGAACCTTCAGAGGGACTTGTTGATGCGTCGGAATTCACGGTAAGAAATTATACCCCACGACTGCGACTGCATCATGTTGGACAGCTTGCGGTTGGTGTTGCTGCTAATCGGTATGGAATGGGTGTAGGTGGAGGAGCAAGTTTTATCTTCAGTGATATGCTTGGGGATCATATGCTTGGATTGGGATTGCAGATAAATGGCAATATAAACGATATCGCTGCTGAAGGGCTCTATTTGTATCAAAGAAGAAGAACTAACTTTGGTCTTAATCTCAGCAGAATCCCTTATCGTTCATCATGGATTAGGGGCGAGAGGGGCAGTGAAGGTGAAGAAACGGTTGAAGTCTACGAACTGATCCAACAGCGACTTTATGAAAATCGTGCACGGTTGTTTCTTGAGTACCCGTTCTCGATAAACAGAAGGCTTGAATTCACAGGAGGGTTAACCAGATACAGCTATGATTACTCTGCAGAAGAGTATGTATTTAGGGATGGTATTTTAGATGATCAGAGAGAGGCTCAACTTGACGAGCCCCGCTCATTGAACCTGATTCAAAATTCCCTTGGGTTTGTTGGAGACTTCTCGTTCACCGGTTTTACCGGACCCTTGGCCGGAAGACGCTATCGTTATGAATTAGAGCACACAACCGGAACATTAAACTTTTTAACTGCTATAGCAGATTACCGCCAATACTTTTTTCTTAATCCATTCACAGTAGCATATCGATTTCTTCATTATGGCAGATATTTGGGAGATTCAGAATCACAGAGGCTTTCACCACTGTTTGTTGGCCTGGAAACTTGGGTAAGGGGCTATAGCTCATTTACCTACGATCTTAGGGGGTGTGGGGTAGATAATGACTATTCAGAATGTCCTGAATTCGACAGGCTGATAGGTTCAAGAGTCGGTGTGTTTAATCTTGAGTTACGACTTCCCTTAATTGGAACAGAGCAGTTTGGGATAATTAACTTTCCATATCTACCTGTAGAACTGGCTGGATTTCTTGATGGGGGGGTTGCCTGGACTGCAGATCAGAGGCCTGATTTGCGTTGGGAAACCGAAAATATTAATAATAGAGTACCAGTATTTAGTACCGGTGCAGCTGCACGAATAAATATTCTGGGGCTCCTGATTTTACAAGTTTATTACGCCCATCCATTTCAGCGCCCTGATTACGGAAGGCACTGGGGATTTGTATTCGCACCGGGTTGGTGAAATGAAACCACACCCGGGGCTACTTAAGAAAAACACCATCAACATTAAAATGAAAAGACTGAGCTCTTCCTGCTCTTATTTCCAGTTCTATGGAATCACAAACTTCAATGTTTTCTGGAAGGGCTAAGGAGATTCTTTTCCACAACGAACCAGTTGTGACCAGTGGATAACGGGGGTGGGATGCGGGTTTAAAGTCAGGGTAATTATAGTAAATCCAATCCTGCTGATCCCCTCTTAGTCTGAAAGAAAGTTTGCCTGTACCGCGAATGTACATCTGTACTGTAGACGCGTTTTTAGCTCTTTTACTGCAGAAAAAACGACACTTAGCAGCACTTACATTTCTTTGACTATGAAAACCGCTTACTTTTAAGCTGTATTTTCCCAGTTTCGCTACCGATGTATCACGTTGAACTTTGAATCGTGTGTCTGCTGATACCCATCCATCTCTACCGCTTCCAAAAACTCCTGGTACAGTTTTCAATGAGCACGGTTTATAAATTGTGGTGGAGTCAAAAGTGAAGGGGTGGCGAACAAACTGGGCTCTTACGGGAAGGTGGTCTGAGTAACCTTCTCCAACATGATACCGTTGGTTGCCCCTGAATCGCATTTGCCATCTAAAGGGAACGTCATCTCTTAAAAGTTGCCCTTCCCAGCAGAAAACTTCAAAAGAGTTACTAAGGTAGGAAAAGCCCGTAGTATTAAAAAGAGTTGGTGGAAGTAAAAAATGATCAAGAGTCTGCCCTGAACCTCTGAAAACATAACTCCGTCTTTCATTCTCGGGTAACTCAAGCCAGAGGTTGTAATGAATAAACCTCCCCATTGGCTCCACCATATCACTTGGTCTCTTATACCTTATGGTAAAACAATCGGGTGAAGTCTGAGCAGTAGAAAGTGCGTAGTTGATACCGGTTCTGCCCCTTGTATCATTAAATCCTTCTGTATGGAAGGTAGTGTGTTCATTATAGTTTGAGTTGAGGTCACCTAGTATCAAATATTCAGTGTTTTCGGGGAGGGAATTCAGTCTTTGTTTAAGTATGTTAGCTGCTTTAAGTCTACTGCTTTCTTCATTGAATTTTGAAGGCCAATGGTTGATAAACAACTTTAAACTATCCTGCTCAATCCGTACATCTGCTTCAAGTATAGAGCGATACCTGTGTGATGAACCAAAATGAACCGGATGACTTCTGAATCTGATTATTGGAAAACGGGACATCAGGGCAGTAGTAACAGCAGAAGTGGACTTTGCAACACTGAGGTAAGGGTAATGGGCACCTCTGTTTTTTAAAGTATCATTTAGTTCTCGTAATACCCTGATGTTTTCGACTTCGCATAACCCCATCAGATCTGCTTCAAGAGCTTCGATTACATCTGCTGTAAGACTAACCTTTCTTTGCTGAATTTCTTCAGTCCAGTTGAAAGCTCCTGGTCTGTATTCTCGATACTCGGTGCCATCCAGAACGAAATCAAAAAGATTTTCTACATTATAAAAAGCAACGGTAACAGTATCTGGCCACTTCCCGTCCGGGCTAAAAATAATATCTCTTTTGCGCCCATCAGTGCAATAAAACTCTATACAAATTAGTAAAATGCATAGCAAAAGCGTGCACTTCTTCATTAGCTTCTCACAAAGTCTTATTGTTTGCAGGAAAAAAGCATTACTGAGAGTTGTAAGTATATTTCTGAATATAAATGGTGCAGTTTTGCAGGCACTAAGTTTCTTGAAAAAAAACTGAACATTAATCAATTTTAATAAGTACTATGGATTTTATATAAATGTCTAAATTTAGGGGTGAAACTTGAAAGCAAAAATTGGGTTTATTACGATACTATTATTGTCTTTGAGTGTTTTCTCTGCCTTTTTGCCAGAACCGGTTAGCTGGAGCGGCATATCACATATCAGAGAAGGAAGGTTTGAGCAGGCACTTGAGGAGGCCAAAAAAGACAGTTTGGTTGCGGACTCATCTTTTCACTTTTTCAAAAAAGGGATACTTTATGCTAACATGAATAATTTTGAGAAGGCATTAGAACATCTTGAGTTTGTGGTATCCCAGGATGGTGATTTGGTGCCACTTGCACATGAGCTGATTGCAACTATCAAAGCAGAAAAAGGGGATGTAGAGTCTGCGCTGACCTCTTACGGAGCAGTATTAAGCTATTCACTGCCGGAGCGGTTTCGGTTTCAGGTGTTTGAACAGGTACATAAATTAGTTAGCCAGGATTCCTTAAAGTCTGATGAATCTTGGTTTCGTGACTATAAGGCCTGGGCATCAGAGTACGAAAAAGTAGATGCTGAAAAGTTTAGAAATAGATATCTTTCGTTAGCAGATAAGGAAAAATGGGAAGAACTAAACACTCTGATTAATTCCTCATTACCTAATCTAAGTAATCGGGAAGTATGCAGGCTAATAGCCGATCTGTTTGTGGGTGAGGGGAGTATTAACTCAGAATTATCTACAGAGCTTATATTCTCATTGGCTCAAAGGGCTCACCGCTGCCAAAGTCATGCTACAGCAGATCGTCTGCTCTCAGATGCACGCAAACGGAGCGATTTTACGGATGTTGTTTCAGGGTCTCAGGCTTTACGTCTGGAGGCAGATATCGCCTACTCAAGAGCCCAGTACCAACGCTCTGCAGATCTCTATTCTCAATACGACAGGCGCTTTGGCAACAAATCTGAAATAATAATGCAGATTGCCCGTTCTCATCGGCGCTTGGGTGATCACCAGACCGCTAATCGCTGGTATGACCGCCACCTTGAGCTTTATCCGGCAAGCGCAAGCTCCGGGGAGATCCTTTGGTTAAGAGCCTGGCAGAGCGAAGAAGCAAATGATTTTGCCAAAGCTGCATCTTATTACAGGAGAATAATTTCCAGATCAAGTGGCAGAAGGGTTCATGAGTCACATATCCGTCTTGCCTTGACTCATTATCGTGTGGGAGAGTATGAAAGCGCACTCTCAGTTTTAAGAACTTTTCAGCGTCAGTTTCCCTCCTCAACAATGCGCTGGGCCGCTATGTTTTGGCAGGGTAAAAACCTACTTGCCTTAGATCTTGATGAAGAGGCATCAAAAGTATTTAGAGATTTAATCAGGCTTGATCCTGCCGACTATTATGCTCACAGAGCTCGTCAGATATTAGATGAGCAAGGGGAGGTAGTAAGTGATTTAACGTTTCACCCTGCTGCTGACTTTGAAGATGTGCGAACATGGCTTGATAAGATATCGCCTTCCGGGAAAAAAACACTGTCCAGGGAAGATAGCACCAATTTGCGTCTGGGTGCTATGCTAATAATGATGGGGCGGGCAGAGGATGCAGTTCATTTTCTAAGGGAGATGGAGGTTAACTATCATAGAAACCTGAGTCTGCAGTTTGAGTTGGCTACTATGTTTTCGATGGGCGGTGCTGAGGCTCAGGCTTTTAGTGTAGCAAGAAGGCTTGCCTGGCGTATCCCGGTGGAGCACAGAGAAAAATTACCCGTAGCGGTATATAATATAATGTACCCTGCCTTTTTCTCCGATAGGATTGTTGAATATTCAGAGTATTTTGATGTTGATCCCTTACTGGTGAGCGCTGTGATGCGTCAGGAGAGTATCTTTGACTATCAAATTGTTTCACCTGCCGGTGCAATTGGGTTAATGCAGATTATGCCGGCAACAGGGGAGTTAATAGCGGGTAATCTTGAGGAAGAGTTTGAAGTGGATTACCTGTACAATCCTGATTTAAACATACGCTTTGGCACCTATTATATCAGAAAACGTCTAAATGACTTTGATAACAGTATCCCTCTTATGCTCGCTTCTTATAATGCTGGGCCAAATAATGCCAGGAGGTGGAAAAATCGCAGCGGAGATTCAGAGTACGATCTTTTCATTGAGGATATAGGATTTACCGAGACAAGAAATTATATCAAAAAGGTTCTTGGTAATTACTGGACGTACCAACAACTGGTCCAGGCACCTGAATACCTCTACTCTGGATTTATAACTGAATGATTTAAATTTTGTTATTTGTAGGTAGACACTACTGTTTTGAGCACCCGAACTTGCGTTTGGGTGCTCAAAGCTCTTATATTTCTAATTATTTTTCCATTTTCTTTATATGTTCTAACAGGGCGGCTTCAAAGTTATACCATGAGGAGGTTTTTATGTTGAAGCGTTTAATTCCGGTCCTTGCCTTGAGTGCTATTTTTTCTGTTCAGGGCGATGAGGTAGTAGCTGACTCAATATCCTATGAAACACCAGTTGAATGGCAGATTTTTTCAGCCCCACTCCCCGTAAATACATTCGCTCTTCAGGGGCAGACCCTATGGTATGCTACTGATGAAGAAGTTGTTGCACAACCGTTGAGACAACAGCGGGTTCAAAATTATACCCAATTAGGTTCGGTTACAGGGGTTGGGGTGACCTCAATTGTGACTGATGCTTCCGGGAATGTTTGGTTTGGGAGCCCCGAAGGAGTAGCTGTAAGAAGAGGTAACTCGTTTAGCTCATACACAGAAGAAGACGGGCTTCCTGGAAACAATGTACTATCGGTGGCTGCTGCCCCTAATGGCGGGGTCTGGGTCGGTACAGAATCCGGGGCTGCACTATATAGTAATGGTAGCTGGCAAGCTTTTACCACTGAGGACGGACTTGCAGGTGATAAAGTTCAGGCACTGGTGGTGGACAGCAAAGGCACTGTATGGTTTGGTACTAACAGAGGAATTTCTGAGTACAATGGTACTTCCTGGACAACTCATGATATGAGAAGTGGTCTAAGCTGGAATGACACAAAGGCGCTGGGGTATGATGAGCGCAGAGGCGTTGTTTGGGCAGCCGTTGGTGAACGAGATGTGAATAGCTTTGATGGCAATGAATGGCGTGTCTTTATGGGAATAGAACCAGATATCACTTCTATTATGGTAGATACCAGTGGTAGAGTATGGTTTGGGACCAGGACTGGCTTGTTGCGTTTTAATGGGGAGATTTGGGTTGATGATATTGCTCGTTTAGGTCCCCCGGTTGCACAGGTGTTTGGCATGCACATGGATCAGAGCGGCAATCTTTGGTTTGCTATGGAATCTGGTGTCCTGCGTTATTCAAACCCTTATCGGTAAGCTCTGCTATGGCATGATAATTGCGACCGACAATTCTACTCTGGTTTAATTACCACGCCTGAAAAGCCCATTAGGTGATTTTTCTGAAATTAAGAGGCCGTCTGTTCTTAAATTCCGGAAAATACTGATGGGCTTTTGATAATAGAACCAACTTAAAGGCGATAACACATTAACATTCAATTGATCTCCAGGGAGGAGTTGCATCGTATGGAAAGAATCAAAGTCGCGGTTGTGGGGGTTGGGAATTGTGTAAGTTCTCTTTTGCAGGGAATAGAATATTATCGTCAAAAAAGTGCTGAAGAGGCCATCGGCTTGATGCACTGGGATATTGGTGGTTATACCCCCGATAGTATCGAAGTTGTAGCCGCTTTTGACATCGATAAGCGTAAGGTAGGGCTTGATATAAATGATGCGATCTTTGCCAAACCCAACTGCACTACGGTGTTTTGCCCTGATATGCCCAAAACCGGCGTGAAGGTGCAAATGGGCGCTGTGCTTGATGGCTATTCGCAACATATGAAAAATTATGATGAAAATGATACTTTTGTGCTTAGCGATTCTCCTCAGAAAGATTGTGATGCAGTAGTTAAAAGCCTTAAAGATTCCGGTGCTGAAATAATGCTTAACTATTTGCCCGTGGGATCTGAAGAGGCTACCAGATTTTATGCCCAGTGTGCACTGGATGCAAAAGTTGCTTTTGTAAATAACATTCCCGTGTTTATAGCCAGTGATCCTGTTTGGGCTAAAAAGTTTGAACAGCACAACCTCCCCTTAATTGGTGATGATATTAAAGCCCAGCTTGGTGCAACTATTACCCACCGCACACTTACAGATTTGTTCAAAAAACGTGGTGTAAAGCTAGAACGAACCTATCAACTCAATACTGGTGGGAACACCGATTTTTTGAATATGCTTAACAAAAATCGGTTAAAATCAAAGAAAAAATCTAAAACTGAAGCGGTGCAGGCTGTTACCGCACAAAGGCTTGAAGATCGGGATATTCACGTAGGGCCATCAGACTATGTTCCATGGCAAAACGACCAGAAAATCTGTTTTATCCGTATGGAGGGAAAGCTTTTTGGTGATGTTCCCATGAACATGGAACTACGACTCTCAGTAGAGGATTCACCTAATTCTGCAGGGGTTGCCATAGATTCTATCCGTTGCTGTAAATTGGCTCTGAATGCCGGACTGGGTGGAGTTCTGTATCCCCCTTCTTCCTACTTTTGCAAACATCCACCACGTCAGTGTACCGATGAAGAAGCTCACAGAAGGGTTGAAGAGTTTATAAAAGAATACAGTGTCCAGCCGGTGGAATCAATTAAAGCGTGATTTCATAACTTATGGCCGGAAATACTCTTACTTTCGGCCATAATTAACGCAATAGGGTTTTAATAAAAGTAAATAAGAGTTTCACAAAACCTGTTCTTTTTCATAATTAAAGATCATTAAGAATTTCTAAGAAATTGTCTTTATTTATTATGTCTCGTAAAATTATGGGTTCCTGAGGTGAACTGGCTGGAAAAACCGCAAGAAAGGGTATGCTTCTTGAACCAAGATGGTGCAAAAGTTCTTCAGCACGTGGGTTTGATCTTGTAATATCCGCACTTAAAAGTACCACATTCTTTTCCCTGAAAAGCTGTTTTACCTCCTCTGTTTCAAATACCATTATTTTATTGAGTCTGCAGTTCATACACCAGTCTGCCGTAAAATTAACTATTACGTTTTTGTTAGACTCATGGGCTTCAATTAACCTTGATGGTGTGAAATCTACCCATTGCTCACCAATCAATTCATCCAATGATACAGTGGTATAGGGTTGGGGGGTATCTGGGGTGTCGGATACACCCATCGATTTAAATGAAATATTGATTCCGAGTATAATTATAAGTAAACTGAAAGCTGCCGTTTTAGCCTTTCTGCTTGCGCTTGCACTAAATGGAGCAAATCTCCTGTATATAAGTACCGAAAACGCAAGTACAGTGCATAAAATAACAACGCTTATAATCATTTCAGAAGGTAAGGTTGTCATAAGGTAAATGGCAAAGCCAAGCAGGAAAAAGCCCATAAGATGTTTAAAATCCTGCATCCATCTTCCGGGCTTTGGTAATATTTTTACCAAAGACTTAATAGAAGAAAGAAGTATGTAGGGAAGAGCCATTCCTACACCTATTGTAAGAAAAATTAAGAATATAAGCAGTGTTGGTTGAAGCAGTGCCCACGCCAGAACAGCTCCAAGAAAAGGACCACCGCATGGGGTGGCAAGCACAGTGGCCATCATACCCTTAAAAAAATCACTACTTTTGCCGCCACCCTGCCCTAAATTGGTTATCGAAGGAGGCAGTAAAATCGTGTAAAGGTCAAACATACCCAGCGCAAAAAGAAAAACAAAAGCTATAATAACGGCAACTATCTTTGGATTCTGAAATTGCTCTCCCCAGGAAAAGCCGGCAAAAGAAGCAAGTGAGGCAAGTAACAAAAAGACGAAAATAATTCCAGCTGAAAATGATATGCTTCGCTTTATGGTTTCTTTGCGATTTTCACTTGCACCCTGTGATAGCGAGAGCGCTTTCATACCGAGAAGAGGAAATACACACGGGGTTATATTCAGCGCTATCCCCGCAAGAAAAGAGAATAACAGTGCGATGATAAGATTAAAATCTCTTCTGTTTTCAACTGGAGTGTATGACCATTCATGAGGGGGGGCTGTTTCTGTTTCAACAGCATCATTTTCGACAAAAGCATCTAATCCTTCAAGAGAAAGAGATAGTTGTGTCTGACCTGGTGATGGTTGAATAGCTGCTTGTTGGTCCGCTGTTTTAAAATCCATCGTAACAGCTTCTTTATATCGGGAGATACTTGAAGGGGTATTTGAAAACCGCTCAGGGCTACTGTGCTGTTTAACACCAAAATTAAACTTGGCGGTACCTTTTACCGGGACACAGGCCTTATCGCAAATAAGGGCATCTATGGTAACTGAACCTTCAATCATTCCCAGAAAATCGGGCTCTATAACTCCTTTTAGAAAAAAGAATGCAGTGTTTTCGTATGCCCAGACCCAATCTCCAACGGGTGGATGAAACTTTTCCGGCTTATCACTTTTTACTTCGACCCAGTGTATTCCTTCACTTTGACTAACAGAAAATTCCAGAGGTCTGCCGATTCCAGGACCTAAGGGATTTGCATATAGATAGTGATTTGGTGGGATAGAGACTTTAACTGAAACAATAGCGGTATCTAAGCTACTGTAGTGAGCTCTGTCCGGGGATATCGATACTTCTATTTGCTCCCCCGTAGCGTAAAAGGAGACATTTAGAAGCAAAAGCAGTGTGGTAACAAACAGTGATTTAAGATACATCGAATCTACTCTCGTTTTCATGATTCAAAAATCTTTAAGAGGTCTGAGGTCTGTTTTACCTCAATTTTTTTGTATAGAGCTGAAAACAAACTTCGTACTGGAATATATAAAAATTTTTACCCTTTTGGGGATGGTATGGTGCTAAAAATACAAAAATCATATTTGAGGCAAATCAGTGTGATGTAAGTGTGCAAAAATCTAAGATCTTTGGTTTGTGTTTAGTGCTAAAGGTGGAAAAAACGTCAAAATCTTCGGTATTTATACGAATCGGCCTATTAAATATATATATTATGCTATTACTGTAAATTATCTGGTACTAAATTTTTGGCCCATGGTTCATAGAAAGGACCGATAGACTATGAAATATGGTTATTTTGACGATGCAGCACGAGAGTATATAATTACTAATCCAAAGACACCGGTAAAATGGATAAATTATATCGGTACCCTCTCTTTTGGTGGGTTTGTAGACCATACTGGTGGGGCGTTGATCTGCAAAGGAGATCCTTCGCTTAACAGGATCACCAAATACATTCAGCAGATGCCAGCATCTGAATTCAAGGGAGAAACTCTTTATATAAGAATCAAAAAGGGTAACAGCTATAAAGTTTTTTCTCCTTTCTTTGTGCCTACGCTCGATGATTATGACAAATACGAGTGCCATGTGGGAATGGGATACAGTCGTATAGTATCAGAGTACTATGGGATTAGAACCGAGTGCACAGTTTTTGTTCCGCTTGATGGGGAAGTTGAAATCAGAGATATCCGTATTACAAATATTTCTGATACCCCTCAGGAGATTGATCTTATTCCCGTAGTAGAATATACTCATTTCGATGCCGTAAAACAGCTTACCAATGCTGACTGGGTACCTCAAACCATGCAGTCACGGTGCTTCTCTAATGCCGATAACCAGCGTGTTTTGATTCAATATGCTTTTATGAACAGAGACAGACAAATTAATTACTTCACCTCTGATACTGCGGCTTCGTCTTTTGAAACTGATAGAGCAAAATTTTTGGGTGATAACGAGTATGGAACATGGGCTAACCCGCTCTCTCTTCAAAATGACGAATTAAGTAACTATCAGGCTCATCGTGGTGACAACGTAGCTGTGCTGCTTCACCATTTGGGTGTACTGAAGCCCTGGGAGCAGAAAAGAGTAATAACTCAGCTGGGACAGGATGAAAATATGCTCAAGGCTAAGGATACCATTGAGCGTTACCGCAAAAAGGATGAAGTTGATAAGGCGTTTAAAGATCTTAAAGAATTTTGGCATAAATATCTTTCACAATATCAGGCTCATACACCGGATGCAGCCTTTAACAGCATGTTTAATGTACATAACCCCCGCCAGTGTTTCATTACCTACAACTGGTCTCGCTATCTCTCCTACTACCAACTTGGGCTGGGTACAAGAGGGCTTGGATTTCGCGACAGCTCTCAGGATATAATGGGTGTTGTAGATCACATGCCCGAAAAGGCAAAAGAGCTTATAGTTAAACTGCTTTCAGTTCAGAATAAAAATGGCTCTGCGATGCATCAGTTTAACCCAATGAGTATGGAAGCTACCAATGGTGATGCTCATGAGATGCCCGATCGCCCACAGTACTATGGTGATGATCATCTTTGGATTGTCCTTGCAGTAACTGCATATGTTAAAGAAACCGGCGATATGGATTTTCTCGAACAATCGGTGCAGTATTATGATGGAGCCGAGAATGAAGCTACTTCGGTTAAAGAACACCTTTATCGTTCGCTTCAGTTCACCAAAAGCAATATAGGAGAACATGGGCTTCCATTGCTTGGTTTTGCTGACTGGAATGATTGTGTGAATCTTCCCACTGGCGCTGAGTCTATCTTCAACGCATGCCTCTATGGAAGGGCTCTTCTTGAGATGGTAGAGCTTGAAGAACATCTTGGAATAAAGGAAAAAGCAGACCAGTATAAAAAGGACTATGAGCTCATAGAAAAAAGGTTAAATGAAACCGCCTGGGACGGTGAATGGTATGTAAGATATTTTGATCATGACGGCACACCTTTAGGATCAAAAGAAAACAGCCATGGGCAAATCTATCTTAATGCTCAGTCCTGGCCTGTGTATGCTCAGTATGCCCCTAAAGATCGTGCGAGGACTGCGCTTGATTCTGCAAGAAGCAAACTCAATACTTCAAATGGAATCAAATTGAGCACCCCGGGATTTAACGGCTATGATCCATCAAAGGGTGGAATCACCACCTATCCTCCCGGAGCAAAGGAAAATGGCGGAATATTCCTCCATACTAACCCCTGGGTTATGATAGCTGAAGCGATCGTTGGTAACGGGGAGCATGCCTACGAGTACTATAATCAAATCAATCCGGCAGCGAAAAATGACGTAATTGATGAGTATGAGTGTGAGCCTTACGTATATCCGCAGAACATTCTTGGAGATGAACACCCGCAGTTTGGACTTGCAAGAAACTCCTGGCTATCGGGAACATCATCCTGGACCTATCAGGCGGCAAGTAAGTATATACTGGGTCTGAAACCTCGCTACAATGGCTTGGAAATCAACCCATGTATCCCATCAAAATGGGATGAAATCTCAATAGAGCGTCTTTTCCGTAATGCTACCTACAAAATCACAATCCATAACCCTAAGGGAGTATGCAAGGGGGTAAAGAAGGTTGTTGTAGATGGAAAAGAGATCGATTCGCAGATAGTGCCCATATTTGAAGACAACAAGACACATGAAGTAAGTGTTACAATGGGATAATAAGTTTTTCAGGTGGCCGGGATATTTTCCCGGTCATCACTCATTATTCAACCTGCCTGTTTTAAATCCTCTCCATTAAATATAACGTTCTCAAACTTTCCCTTAGCTGATAGATATTACCTATTTTAAAGTGTTGCATAAATGAGTGCTCAAAATTTGGTTGTGAGTACCATTCAAAAGAATCGAAGCGGGTGCAAAGTAGTTGCTTGACCTGAGGATCTGATACAGGAACAAACTCTATGATTAATACTTTACACAGTTTGGAGAAATACTGTGCAATCATTTCAAAGGGAACATTATTACCGATAGCTATATGATGTACAAGGGCTAAAGCAAGCATGCAATCTGCAGGCCCACGCTGCTCAAGGCTCTTGTGTTCTTTATTGGCCCACCCTGATGGCGGACTGGGATTAGTTAATTCTGCTACTAAAGGAAGTACGCCCCTTATGTTTTTTGCCTTATTAAGAGTATGATTTTTATCAATCACCGAATGGTCACTATCAAAAGCAGTAACCAAAATACCTTTGTCCTGGGCAAGTCTACTGAATGTTCCGTCATTACAACCTAAATCCCACAGCGTGGCAGGCTTGGTCTGATCAAGATAATTTGAAATCACCTCCTTTTTCTCTGAAAAAGAAGATTGTGAATAGGAAAAATGTGAGTAATATTCTATCCAGGTCTTATTAGCAGGCGGAGAGGGCATTTTGGAGATTATTCCTTTAAGATGGGCGATCATACCTGAAAGTGAGCGGGTTGGAAGTGCTTTCTTCTGTTTGGAAGGCTTTTGTGTACGGTATCTCATTTGAAGTTTCGCATGTAGATGAATATGCAAAAAAATAGATGGGCTAAGCCAGGTAGAGAAGGGGAGAAGTTTGCTTGTAAGGTCGACAGGAATACCATCTACATTGGACTGCAGCAGCTGTACCATGCGTGGATCTTTATGAGACATAAGTAAAAGTGGCGCCAGAAAGTGCTGGCAAAACTGGCGATACCCAACCCAGGGATCGCCAGCTTTGTATGAATCAAAGGAGAGTGTATCGATAAAAACTGCTTTGCCCTTAAAAAATTGAATATTATAAGCACTGCAGTCTTTAAGGATCATAGAATGTTTGATTGAGTGTTCTAAAATTTCAAGAGTGCATAATGCCGCATCTTTAAGTTGGTTAAAACACCATTCGTAAGGGTAGGAGATGAAAGGTAAAGTATATGGTTTTATTATAAGGTGAGATGAATTTGGATGAAATGGATCGATATCAACCTGTTTGTGTCTTATCAGTAGCTCCTGTTTCGCTAAAACCTCATACAATCCGGAGCTTAACAGGTAGTTGTATTGATGCCTGTACTGTTTATTAATCTGTCGATACAGTATGCCGTTTCTTGAGAAGACAAAACCAGCAGGATCCCTGAAGGATGATTCAACCCTACCCTCAATCATTTTGAAATTCACTTCTTACTCTTTGACGTTTTGGCTTTCGTAGTACTAAAAGGATTTTTTTCCAATAAATTTTTACTGCATAAAGAACACCAAAAAATGAAGCTAAAATAATTTGCAGAACATAACTGCCGGTTCCCATATCAATATAACTGTAAACTGGTGAGAAAAAACCGGTAAAAAAAAGCATTGCCAACAATAATTCTGAAATGTATTTCACATTACCTCCAGGTAAATTGGACTGTTTCAGTTAACTACTACGTATAGTAGCAAAGTGAATGCCCAATGCAATTGAATGTGTTTTTTTCCCGATTCAAAACTATTTAACAACATACACTGATTAAGAAAAAAGGTTTCCAAATGGTTGAAACAAAAGGATATAGAAATCAAATAAAGGGAGGAATGTTCATTTATAATGAACTTATTTTTAAACAAGGGTCACTAAAATTTTTGAAAACTTCGGAGCTGTTCGGGTCAGCCCCCCCAATTTAACTGCCCGAACGGTTTCCGTTTTTTTATGTATCTCCCCGCTAATCCTGTGAATTCCTCCCCCTCCCCTGCTTATAACAACGACAAAAGGATGACATTTATGGCCGTTATAAAAAAAAACTGAAACATTACTACTGTTATTGGAAAAAAAATTCGACCTTTATGTATTATTATAGTACTTTTTAATAGGACCTCTGAAAACTGGAAGGATATGAAGAACTCAAGAAAAACGATTTGCTTGCTTATTGAAGGTCTTGGTGGTTTGTACTACTCTCAAATCTGGCCAGGTATTTCTGATGGTGCGCGGTCTTATGATGCTAACCTGATCTGCTATGAGGGTGGGACACTGCGCATATCACCCTGGAACCCTTATGAGTTTCAGTCTAATATGATTTATAATCATATACCGGTCGAAAACATCGATGGCCTTATTATATCTGGAACTTTGAAAAATTTCATATCCGATAGAGAGTTTTCGCTTTTTTTAGAGCGATTCAACAGAATTCCTATCGTTACCCTGGCCCCTACTCTTGAAGATATCCCCGCTGTTTTAATCGATAACTCCTCTGGTGTAAGGAGTGTAATATCGCATCTGGTTACAGTTCACGGTCACAACAGGTTCGCCTTTATCGGTGGTCCTCAGGGTAATGTGGATGCTTCTCAGCGACAGGAGCTTTTTCAGAAGATCATGTTTGAATATGGACTTGAAGGGGGAAGCGACAGGGTAATTGCTGAAGATTTTAGCAGAGAGGGGGGCGGGCGTGCTGCAAAGAAATTTTTACAACGTGGAATATCTTTTGATGCACTGATTGCCGTAAATGATGAATCTGCGTTGGGTGCTATTGCTGCTCTGCAGGAATCGGGTATAAGGGTTCCTGAAGATGTTGCTGTCGCCGGCTTTGATGGAATCGAAGAGGGGGAACTAACCACACCACCTCTTACTACCGTAAGGCAGCCATTCTATGAAATCGGTAAATCTGCTGTGGATATACTTACTACGCTTATTGAGGGTGGAAGTGTTCCAATGCGTACAGTGCTTGATGCACCTTTGGTAATACGCCAGTCGTGTGGATGTTTTATTAACCCTCAGCACTCCTTAAACATCATTCATAGTGATTTACCTGACCCAGTAGGGATCGAAACACATGAGGAAAAATGTGAGTGGCTAATCAATTCATTGAAAATGTTTGAACCCTTGATTGAGGAAAAAATTGGCTCAGGGGATGAGCTTAAACGACTCGTCGAAGCGTTTATCGATGAGGTGGAAAATGATAGTGATGGAGTTTTCTTACCTGCTTTAAACAGAGTAGTCAGGACAATTGTTTTGGCAGGAGAAGATGCTTTGCAGTGGCAGAAAATACTGGCTGCTATGAGGCGATTTGTGGGTACTTTGGTTGGTGATAAGCTAAAAAGGGCTGATTTGCTTCTGCATGATGCCTACAACTTATTCAGTGAAGCTGCTGTGCGGGTGCAAACACATAAACGTCTCATTGAAGAACAACAGGCTGCACTTCTGCGCTCCGCAGGGCAGGCAATTGCTAACTCCTTTGACATTCCTACTTTGAGCAAAGCAATAGAACGTGAATTTCCCAAAATAGGAATAGATGAGTTTTATCTCTCATTATATGACAAAAACAGTGAAAATTTTAATACCTCCAACACTATTTTTGCTCTCAAAGACGGAAAGAAAAGTCCACTTCCCAAAAATATCAGCTTCAGTAGCAGGGAATTACTGCCCGGGGGATTAAAAAAACTCAGTGCTCCGTGGCAACTGGTCATTCAACCTCTATACTTCAAACATGAACAACTGGGGTTTGCACTGTTTAGATCAACGTGCTGTAAGGGTTTTGTTTTTCACATATTAAGCCAGCACCTTTGTGGAGCATTGCAAGGCGCATTGCTCATGAAAAAAGTTCAGGAACAGGCCATTACCCTTGAGCAGACAAATCAACAGCTTCAAAAGTTACGGGAGCAGGAACATGCTTATCTGGAAGCAATAAAACGGGAGCTAGAGCTGGGAAGAAAAATTCAGTCCTCTTTTCTCCCTGACTCATTGCCGCAGATAAAAGGATGGCAATCCAAAGCGCTGTTTTTACCTGCAAGAGAAGTTTCCGGTGATTTTTATGATGCATTTATGTTAAAAGATGGTCGGGCTGCCTATGTTATTGCCGACGTTTCGGGAAAGGATGTAAGTGCTGCACTATTTATGTCTCTTATCAGGACTCTTATCAGGGCTTTTACAGAGCAATCAGCAGAGAGCATCAAAGATCCCCTTAGTGCAGTCGATTTCGCCAACAAATATATCGCACTTCATCACCACACCGGAACAGGACGGTTTATGTATGCAACCATGTTCTTTGCTGTAGTTGATCCAAAAACTGGCGAGGTGATCTATATTAATGCTGGTCATAATCCCCCAGCTTTGCTTAGAGCAAATGGAGAGATTAAAAAGTGGCTTGATCCAACAGGACCGGCTGTGGGTATCTCTGATGAGCTTGATTTTAATCAGGAGAAGCTAACATTAAACCACGGAGAAATGATCCTCTTATATACTGATGGAGTTATTGAAGCACGAAATGCAAATGGCGAGTTTTTCACCAAAACAAAATTTTCAAAACTGATTAACAGACCCTATGCTTCTGCTTGTGAGATTATTGAAAAAGTCGAAGAAACTCTGAGTGAGCATAGCGAGGGTACTGTTCCCTATGATGATATTACAATGCTTGCTCTGCGTAGGGAAAAGCAGTAGGAAATAAATAAATGAGGTTACTGAGGTGAAAGGTCTATTTTCGTTGAAATATAGGGGATAAGATCTTTGCAGGATAACACACCTGCAAGATTTCCAAAATTATCTGTTACTACTACACATCCCTTTTGAAGATTTTTCATTAGCACTAATGCATCAACAACATCACTGTTAATGCTTAAACTATTGCAATCATCGCAGTTTACTGCTATTTCAGAAATTTTCTTTTCTTCCCAAAGCATCTCCGGTATTGAATTAAAACTTGAAATGTCTACTTGTTTCAATAGTGAACCTGCAACATTTACTGGAAAAGTTTCAAAATGATACTTGGAAAGATATTCTTTTTTAAAAAAACTCAGTGAAACAGACCCAGGGACAATAATGGGATTACGCCTCATATATTTCTGGACCTTTTCTCCTCTAAAAAAATCCTGTAATTTTTTTGTTTGGTATGAATTATAAAGAGAACTGTTTTGGAGTATAGCTATTATCAGGGTCCATAAACCAAAAATAAATCGACCTTTAAGTAGCAGAGCAATACCTGAGGTAAAAAGAACAAGGCTGGTTATAGTACCCGCCCAAAAAAGCAACTCAACGTTACCCCTCTTTTTTTTCAAATAGTTGTGGAGTAGATGGCTCAGATCCATTGGGGGTATTGGAATCAGGTTTATCACTGCTAAAAAAAAGTTGAAATAAATTATACAGGTTATAATAGTTGACAAAGCAGAGTTTGTAATCTGCACTGAAGGAACTAAAAAAAATAAAGATAGGAACAGCGCAAAAAGGAAATTAAAGAGTGGGCCGGAGAGAACGGTTAAAAGGTCATAGGGGTTATATGGATTTTGACCGGTACTACCAAAAAGGTAAATGGTACGTTTGGGCCACTCACCTGCTTTAAGGACAGAAACGAGCATATGGCCGCTTTCATGAATCATTACAGAAAAAAGAATACCACATGTTGCTAAAATACTATAACCCCATAGATGTGACAGCTTAAATTCATGAGGTGAAAGATTGATTAGAAATTGTGTGAAACTCCAGCTAAATAGAGGGAAAAGAAACAGCCAACTTTTATCCATTAAAAACGGCAAGTGCAGCAGATTAAAAATGAACTTCTTAGGTTGACAATATGTTAAACACACAAAGCTTTGGCATTGGGTAGTTTGTTGTATACTATTTCTTTTTCTTTATGTTCATGTTGAGATGTTATAAAATCTTTGCTGGTTTCCAAAACATCTCGTAACATTTGTTTGGCTATTTCAGAGAGAAAAATCAAGAGTTCTCTGGTCTGCTTATCTTCTTCAAATATTGCAAGATCATTATACAGCTTTATATCTTTTTGGATTAATTTTTTAGCAACTGAGCAGATTTGGTCTGTTTGCAAGCAAAAAAGAGGAAAATTAAATTGTTTAAGTTCTCCTTGTTTGTACTCTTTGAGATCACTGTAATTGTGTAGAGCGGATTTGAGATTAGTTTTCACATACAGTTCTCGGCTTTTGGCTGCAAGATAGTAAAGAAAACGCCGGTTAATTGTATTGTGGCAAAGCTTAGCTTGTATTTCATAAAAATGGGTATTTTCAGTTGAACGTTGTAGTGCAAAACTTAGAAAGTCTTTATAGCGTTCGTTAGGCATACTTTTCTCCGGTTAAATAGAGTTACTAGATACTTTAGCGAAATTCTACTTAGCATGGTACAATTAAGCAAAGATTATGCCGGTTAAATAATGCTTAGAGTGGGCGAAAATAAAAATAACCCTCCTGCTTTTCGGAGGGTTATTTTTTAAAATAGGAATAATTCTGAGAAAACGATTTTAAGCAGTAGCGTGTTGCTGCATTTTATCCAATTTCCTATACAGCGAGGAAAGTGAAATACCAAGGGCATTACTGGTTTCGTATTTATCGCCCCCAAAATGTTTCAATGCTTTTACTATATGCAATTTTTCCAGATCGTCAAGATTCCACACTTCTGGTGTAGAGCTGTCCTGGTTAAGTGGTGTGGAACCTTCAAGGCCAGGGAAATGTGAGCAGTTTAACGATTTACCTTGGGATAAAAGAAGTGCTCTTTCAAGCATATTTCTAAGCTCACGGATATTACCAGGCCATTCATATCTGACCAGGGTGTCAATAACACTTTGTTGTAGAGGGAACTGATCATACCCAAAACTCATAAGCATGTGTTTAATAAGCCCGGGTAGATCTTCGCGTCTCTCTCGCAGGGAGGGCAAAGAAATGGGAAATATGTTGATTCTGTAGTATAGATCTTTCCTGAATGTACCTTTGTTTGATGCTTCGGTGAGATTTCGATTAGTAGCACAAATGAGTCTGAAATCACTTGTTCTGACCTTGTTTTCACCGATTCTTCTATATGATTTCTCCTCTATGGTTTTTAGAAGTTGAGTTTGAACTTCCAGGTCCATGTCTCCAATTTCATCGAGAAATAAAGTACCACCATCGGCCACCTCAATTAGTCCTGATCGGTCTTTAATAGCAGAGGTAAAAGCTCCCTTGGCATGACCGAAAAGTTCACTTCTAAGAAGCTCACCCTTAAGACTTGAGCAGTTAACCTCCACAAACGCTTCATTTTTTCTGGCACTGTGATCATGAATCCAGCGAGCAAGAATACCCTTACCCGTCCCGGTTTCACCGCAGAGCAGCACAACTGTATGGTTCATTGCTGCAACATTTGCGTACTGAATCACCTTTTCTATGACTGGACTGGAGCCAAAATAGGGATCCCCATTTTTGGGATTAAGTCGCTGGTGTACGAAATCTCTTTTCTTCAACTCCTCAAACTCAAGACCTTTTTTGATGCTTATATTTAAATCTTCCATATTGAGTGGCTTGGTGAGAAAGTTGTTGGCTCCCAGCTTAATAGCTTTAACTGCTGTTGCAATATCACTAACACCGGTTATAACTATTATAGCCGTATTTTGATGAGCACTTTTTAGTTCTGCTATCCAGTCGATTGCATTTCCATCCGGTAGCTTCAAATCAAGCAATACCGCATCAAAACTTTTGCCGTGTGTAATACTTTTGGCTTCTTTTAGGCTTTTGGCTGTTTCTATAGAGTAGCCTGCTTTTGTGAGAAACCTTGAATAACCAAAAAGTGTTGCCTCTTCATCGTCTACTAATAGTATCTTGGGTGTTTTCATTTCAATGCTCCGTTAACCTAAATGATGAATAGTGTTTGCCCCAAAAAAATTGTCCAGATCTAATTCAAGCATCTGGCTTCTCATCAGAGTTAATGCTTAGATCTAATCTGACGGAAAGAATGCAGCAAAAATCTTACCAACTTTTAGAGTGGCAAAAAACCGCTCCTGGGGCCGATGCATTAAAGTTACTACTTTTAGTGTTTTTCACTTTAAAAAAATATAAGAAATTTTCGCTTAGTCTTTGGTGAGAAATAAGTACAATACTCCACATAGTAATTTAGATAAAGAGAATAATAATATGATGCTTTTGTAAAATGATATTATGGGCATAGTAGAATAATATATATAAATGACAAAGCCTGTTTGGGTTTATTTCTGATCTTCTTTAATTTTTCGTCCTCTAAACACTCGGATGTTAGTATTGGTTTTTAATTTGCTTGGAGCTTTGATAATTGCCTCTTAAGCCATGTTCTTTTATTTTTATATAAATGAAAAACGAAAAGATTGTACCTAAAGCCAAAGAAAGAGGAAAACATGAGTGAAACGAATCTGCCTGTACAGGATATTGAATTAACTGAAGAAATTAGTGGTTTCAGGCTGGATCGGGTCGAAAAAATTCCCGAGCTACGTTCAACCGCCTACATATTTACTCATGTTAAAACTGCTTGCCGTTTAATGCACCTTTTTAATTCAGATCCAAATAATCTTTTCTCTGTTGCTTTCAGAACGCCTGTAAATGATAGCACAGGAGTACCACATATTCTGGAACATTCTGTTCTTTGTGGCTCAAAAAAGTTTCCTGTTAAAGATCCTTTTCAGGAGATGCTTAAGGGTTCACTTCAGACTTTTCTTAATGCCCTTACTTATCCTGATAAAACTGTTTATCCGGTTTCTTCACAGGTTGAAAAAGACTATTACAATCTTATGGATGTGTACTGTGATGCCGTTTTTAATCCCTTACTCAGTGAAAATACTTTTTATCAGGAGGGATGGCATTTTGATGTGGAAGATATAGATAACCCCGTTGGGATCAAGGGAATTGTGTATAACGAAATGAAAGGTGTCTTTTCTGATTTTTCAAGCCACGTTTTCAGGCGCACTATGTCTGCGCTGTATCCAGATACTACCTATGCTTTTGAGAGCGGAGGTGATCCTGAGTGTATTACTGATTTAACATATGAACAGTTCAGAGATTTTCACCGAAAATTTTACCACCCATCAAACTCCTTTATTTTCCTTTATGGAAATATTCCATCAAAAAAAACACTTCAGTTTTTGGATGCTAATTATCTTGGAAGTTACGATCACCTTCAAATTGATTCCACCGTTTCTCCTCAGCCGCTTTGGGACAAACCAAAAAGCACAGTCATAGAAGCACCGGCCCCCAAAGAAGACGATGGCACGGCAACTGTTTCTGTTAGCTGGATTTTCGGGGATAGTAAAGATCCGGTAACAACACTTACTGGCAGTATCCTCTCTCACTATTTGCTGGGAACCGAAACCTCTCCTCTTAAAAGGGCTTTAGTTGATTCGGGATTAGGGGAAGATCTGGACGATGTTACTGGTTTTGATGCTGAGTTGATTCAAAGCAGCTTTGCGGTCGGATTAAGGAAAACCAAACCAGAACATGCTGAAAAGATTAAGGAACTGATTTTTGAAACACTTAAAACAGAGCTCCATTCAATGGATAAACAACTGCTTGAAGGGGCTTTGCGTCAGGTTGAATTCAGCAGAAGGGAAGTTGCTGGCGGTCATTTCCCTTATAGTTTACGACTTGCTGAGCGGGCTTACAGATCCTGGCTTCATGGAGGTGATCCCGTGGCACACCTTGCCTTTGAAAAACCACTGAATTATATAAAGGAACAGATGAAAATCGGAAACTACTTTGAAAAAGTAATCGAAGAAAAGCTGGTTAATAACCCTCACAACCTTCTTTCCACCATAGTTGCTTCTTCTAAGATGGGAGAAAAGCTTGAATTGCAGACCCAAAAGCAATCGCAAAAACTGACCGCAAATATCACTCAGGATGAAAAAGAAAAATATAATAGGTTAACTAAAAAATTAATAGAGCAGCAGAAGTCACAATCTTCGGCTGAGCAAAAAGCAAAATTGCCAAAGCTACAAAAAAGTGATTTGCCCCGACATTTAAAAGAAGTCCCGGTCAAAAAAGAAGAGATTGAGGGTATTAAATTTATGGCACACCCTCTATTTACCTCGGGAATCACTTATCTGGACATAGGGTTTGATCTAAGTGTGGTGCCAGCAGATCTTCTCTACTTTGTTCCTATCTATTTAGAACTTATGAATCGATGTGGAGCTGGTGAATACTCTTACGAAAAAATGGCCAAGAGAGTTACACTTTCGACCGGGGGAATAGATACTTCTGCTGTATGCAGGACAAAAATCTCCTCAGAGCAGGATTTGCTTTTTATGGCCTTTTTTCATGGAAAATCTTTAGAAGCTCGTTTTGCAGAGATGCTACAGATATTTACTGATCTTCTGACAAAGCCAGACCTGTCTAATGAAAAACAGATTAGGGATCTTTTGGTAGAGGAGCGAAACGAAATGGCCTCATCGGTAATTAGTTCAGGCCATAGCTTTGCAATGACAAATGCTTCATCGGCACTGATACGTTCAAAATATATCGGAGAGGTCATGGGTGGGATTTCACAGCTTCGATTTCTTGATGAGCTGGTAAAAAATGATGATATCAACAAGGTGATTGAAGCATGTACCCAGCTTCATAAAATAATAGTGAACAAAGAGAGTCTTCTCTTTTCCCTAACCGCGCAGGAACCGGAAAAGTTCTCTGATATGTTGAAAACATTTGCAGAAAAGTTACCTCAGCAAAGTATCGAGACTGAACCTCCACCGGAGGAATATGGTAGAGAAGAGGGGCTCAGGGGCATAGAGATAAGTTCTGCGGTAAATTTTGTTTCCCGGGCATGGAAACTTCAGGACAAAAGTGCACATCAGCTTGCAAATCTCTTTTTGCTTTCGCGAAACCTCTCCACCGGGTATTTATGGGATAAAATTAGAGTGGAGGGCGGTGCATACGGTGGTATGGCTTCTATGTCTGTTTTTCATCCTGTATTTGCAACCGCTTCCTACCGGGATCCTAATCTGGAAAGTACATTACAGCATTTTGAAAATGGTTTACAAGAGGTTGCCGATGGTATTGAACAGGAAAAAATAGATCAGAGTATAATTGGAGCGATTGGACGAATGGATTCCCCTAAAAGTCCTCATGGTCAGGGATTAGGAGAAACTCTGGATAGCCTGAGTGATTACTCCAAAGAAATAAGACAAACTATTAGGGATGAGATTTTGCAAGCTAACACTGATAGTTTAAAAAATGCAGCGAAAAGTATACTTGATTCTCAAAGGTGGAGTGTGACAGCTTTGGGATCAGCAAAAGCATTTGAGAAGGCGGAGCAATCGGGACTCAAATTCGAAAGAGAACCTCTTGTTGGTTCAAAATAAAACTATCTCATACTGCGGGGTTTAATTATATATTAAGCCCCAATACACTTTTACCTGCATATTTCTTATCATAACCTCTGAATCTTCAATTTTCATACACTCACCGATCTATCTATAAAAGTTTACCTTTTTTCCTACTCATTACACTCAGTCCTGACTTATTTTCTCCCTTCAGTTTGTTTTTAATGTTTCTAATTTGAAACGATCTACTGAGGTTGTTTGTTTTAATTACCATCTATATGCCAAGGAGATGCATTCAATGGATAACGATACTCTGATAGCTAAAGCAAAGGAATATATTTCTCTGGAACAGGATGCTTTTTTCAGAGGACAGGTAGAAGAACTGCTTGAAAAAAACGATACAGTAGAATTAAATGACCGCTTCTATACCGATCTGGCATTTGGAACTGGTGGTTTAAGGGGGGTAATTGGTGGTGGATATAACCGAATGAATCCATACACTGTACGTCGGGCCACTCAGGGGTTGGCAAATTATATAAAAAAAGCTGCAGCTGCAAACAGCGCTTCTGTTGTTATTGCTTACGATTCGAGAAACTTTTCCGATCTCTTTGCACTTGAAGCTGCACGAGTTCTTAGTGGAAATGGCATAAAAACATTCCTTTTTACATCTCTAAGACCTACTCCTGAACTATCTTTTGCTGTACGTAAACTTGGTGCAACAGCAGGAATAGTTGTAACTGCAAGCCATAACCCTTCCGAATACAATGGCTATAAGGTGTGCTGGGAAGATGGGGCGCAGGTGGTAGAACCCCATGATACCGGTATAATATCAGAGGTAAGAGCGGTATCGGGGCCAATAAACGAAATAAGCAAAGAGGATGCAATATCACAAGGTAAACTTGTTATGATAGATAAAGAGGTGGATATCCCTTTTATTGAAATGGTTAAAGCTCAGGCAATCCGCCCTGAACTTATCCGCTCTAAAGGCAAAGAATTAAAAGTTGTATTCACTCCTTTGCATGGAACCGGAACAGTTCCTGTACAGACTGCGTTATCGGAGATGGGAATTGAGGTAATTACTGTGGAAGAGCAGAAAGAACCCGACGGTAATTTCCCTACAGTTAAATACCCAAACCCCGAGGAAGCTTCCGCAATGCGCCTTGCACTTGAGCTGGCGGAACGAACGGGTGCTGATCTGGTAATGGGAACTGATCCCGATTCTGATAGATTGGGAATCGCCGCTCCGGAAAAGGGGCAATTACGGCTCATTACTGGAAACCAGCTCGGTGTCCTTTTAACCGACTATATTTTTAGCTCCAAAAAAGCGTTAGGGATTCTACCGCAAAAACCAGCTTTTATCTCTACTATTGTCACTACTGAGCTGCAAAAACTTATAGCTCAGAACTTTGGCGCTTTGTGTTTTACTACTCTCACAGGCTTTAAATATATTGGTGAAAAAATCAGAGAGTTTGAATCACAGAAAGATGGGCCACAATATGTTTTTGGTGGTGAAGAAAGTTATGGGTATCTGGTAAACACAGAAGTAAGGGATAAGGATGCTGTTTCGGCTGCGACTTTAACTGCAGAGATGACTCTGTATCACAGAACACAGGGAAAGTCACTTTTCGATCGTCTTCGAGAGATTTGGTTTGAGTATGGTTATTTTCAGGAAACACTTATCTCTAAAACCTTCAAAGGTGAATCGGGGCTTATAAAGATGAAGGAATTTATGGATAAGCTTCGCACTACACCACCTAAAACCTTTGCAGGCAGAAGTGTTGAGCAGATGAAAGACTATAGAGATGGAACCACCCTAAACATTGTTTCCGGAACAACTCAAAAGGATATTGATCTGCCAAGTTCAAATGTACTGCAATTTACTCTTGATGATTTGAGCATCATCAGTGTGCGTCCTTCAGGAACAGAGCCTAAAATTAAATTCTATGCTTCTTGCCGCACAGAGCCGAAACGAGAGCTAAACAGTGCAATTCCTGAGGTTGAAAAGAAGATTGAAGCTATTAGCGATGAATTAAATGGAATGATCGATTAAGAAAGCTAAACCTGAGCAGATTGAGACAGTGCACAATCTGCTCAGGGGATATCTCCTACATCGTCTGCATCGTAAGCGTCTCTTTTGCCCAATCTTTTCTCGGGGCCGCTTGTTGTATCTCTGATGGTTTGATGCTCCATCTCAGAGTTTATTTCCCCACCAATAAGTACAATAAAGCTTGTTAGAAGAAACCAAAGAAGAAGTACTACGACTGCACCAAGTGAGCCATAGGTCTCGTTGAAAGCACCGAAATTTGAGACATAGAATGAAAACAGTGCTGATCCAATGAGCCACACAATGGTGGAAAAAACGGCACCCCAACTGACCCATTTCCACTTGGGGCTACGTCTTACAGGAGCAAAACGATAAATAGTTGAAAGGGTGAAAAGAACGAGAATTGCCAGCAGCAACCATCGAAGCTGGGCTGTAAGGGTATGCAACCAACCGGGTAATTCCAAAAAATTTAAAACCAACGGAAAAACAACAATCAGCGCCATACTAATTATCATTATAATGATCAAAAAAAGTGTGAAAAGCAAAGACACCGCATTCTCTTTGAGGAAACCTCGCTTTTTTTTCTCTTCATAAACAATATTTAATCCTTTAAAAAGATTCTTGGTTCCTTTATTTGCGCTCCACAGACCAAGAAGTATACTTATCACCATTCCCCAACCCAGAGCCGTTGGAGACTGAGCAACTATTTGGCTGAGCTGTTGTTCAATAAGCACTTGTGCCGGTTCGGGAAGTATTTCGGTCAGCGCTCTGATTTGCTGCTCTACCTGCTCTACCGTAATCACGATACCGTATATGGAAATAAGTGCTGCCACTGCAGGAAAAAGTGCCAAAAAACCATAAAAAGCAACTCCTGCAGCTATTACACTGAGACTCTGCTCACCAATCTGATTCTTTACCCTGAGCAGAATATCGCGCCACCCCTTTAGGTTTATCTGCCTTGGGGTCTTGGCATGACGCCCTCTTGAATCCTGTTCACCTTTCTCGCTTTTCGCCAACTTAAAACCTCCTGGTTACGCTTAATGTAGTAAGCAAATAGAAGGCCTGTTTTATTGAGGGGCAGGGAAAAGGAGTATCTGTTTTATGTTGTACAATTTAAATCAGCTGCAAATAATGTTAACTTGCTAATTCACCCCTAATTTCAAAAAGAGATTCCAGTATATTTTCGAGCTCTTTGATTCTTCTGGCCTCTGCTTCTGTCTCTTGGGGGGAAGTGGTCTCTTTAAAGGCAGTTTCCTCTAAAATGGTAATCACTTTTTCATACTTTTTTGAAAAATGGGTCTTCAGGTCTGAGACACTTTGAGTGATCATCAATTTAGAATTTTCACGAATTTTCTCCGCCATAATTCCAATCTGTTTTTTTGCCAGCTCATTAAAGTAGTGTTGAATAGTATCTTTTTGTTTTTTTCGGGAACTAAACAACGCAAATTTTCCTAATGAAGGTAGGGGGATATCTGATGTCTGGAAAAGAGTGTCATCGGTAGAAGATTCGATATCTATTTCTGTAAAATCGTACTGTTCCTTTGTTGCAGATCTGTTCAGTGCCAGCGAGTGAATCATAGCATATTCGCTTTGGTGTGAATCGATAGCTTTACGAAGGTGGGTGTTTGCTGAGCTAATCAGCTTTAAGTAAAGGCGCTCGAAAGCATTTTTAAGTGTTGTGGTAGTCATGGCAGAAAGAATCGCTGTAGCATTGGATATCCGGGGGGTGGTGTTGACTGTGTTTGCTATGGATTGATAAATCTCCTGATCTATTCTGGGTAGAGAATTGGTGATCTGTTCGTCTAGATAGTTCTGTAGTGCATTTTTTTCTATATCAAAAATGTCTAGTTCCTTATCTATACGACTTTTTATACTTTCTAATATTTCCTTAGCTCTTTTTTTCTCCTCATTTCGCTTATTTATTGGTGCTTTATGTAGCTCAAGCTCCTCACTGATTCTATGTTCGATCCCATGTAATGCTTCTGCAAATTTGTCGTTTAAGCCCTCAGAGAGTGTAAAATACTTTTCTCTGGACATGAAACCGAGCACCTCTTTCTTTACCGAATCAAGACCGCTTGCAACCCAGTTTGGATCAGTATCAGAGCAGTGCTTAGCTTTTACTCCTTTTAATGCACAGGTGTGGAAAATAGGAGTATCATACTGATAATTTAATTGTTTAATGAGGATACTTTTAATAAACGAGTGCAGCTCTTTTGCTTCTGTTGGTGAAACCAAATCGATTTTATTAAGTATAAAAAAGATTTGTGGTACATAAAGACTGACCTGTTTAAGAAACTCGACTTCTGTCTGTGTCATTGGAGGATCTGCTGATATAAGAAAAAGTGCTGCATCACACTCGGCCAAAAGATCAAGAGTGGTTCTTGTGTTATGGATATAAGTAGAGCCAAAACCAGGAGTATCTACCAAAACAGTACCATTGGCTAAAAGCGGGCTGTCACAGGTGATGGTAACATTTTTTACTCCGTATCTGTTATTTGAGTTGTTTTCCTCTGTTACGTATTTTTTAAGTGTTTGGCGAATGCTTTTAAGGGAGTCTGTGACTTTAAGATCTGGTTTCTGGTTTAAAAAATGAATTGTACAACTATTTTTGGTATCATATCTAATGTTTGTTTGTGCCGCGGTAATAGGCAAAACGGATGTAGGGAGTATATTGATTCCCAAAAGAGCGTTAATAAAGGTACTTTTACCCCGGTTGAATTGTCCCAGAACAGCAAGATGAAGCTGTCCCTCGGCGAGCCGGTTGCGCAGTTCCCCAATTTGAATTCTGAAAGCAGAACAGGAATCAGGAAGTTTTTTACATAGTTTTAGCGCCTTATCAACAATCTCATCAAAGGAAAGAGGTTCAGAAGATAAGATGTTCTCTTCAGGGGCACACGTTGTGCTCCTGGTAGATAGGTTTTTTTTCCTGTTTTTATTGGCCACAGTACCATGAGTGGATAAGATGTAACTAACTATATAGTGCGATATACTTATAAAAATATTTAATTTTCAATCTCAATGGAAGGGGTTGAGTAAAAGGGCGGGGAAAAGTTCTGTGCAGATAAGGTGATAATCAGTTGAATGGGGGCGCTGGAATTATTTATACTTAATTTTTGTTTAATTTCACTCCGATGTAAGTTATAATCACCATAAATTCATATAAGCAGGCAAAAAGGAGGAGGTTATATGAAGTCTGTAAAGGAAATGATTGAACAGAGGGCCTTTGAGCTTTTTTTGAAAAGAGGTGGCCAGCATGGATATCATATTCAGGACTGGATCGAAGCAGAGAGACAAGTTATGGCTGAGGTGGAGAAAAAGCCTGCTGAAGAAGCGAAGGTAAAACCTGCTGAAGAAGCCAAAGCAAAACCTGCTGAAGAAGCCAAAGCAAAACCTGCTGAAGAAGCTAAAGCAAAACCTGCTGAAGAAGCTAAAGCAAAACCTGCTGAAGAAGCTAAAGCAAAACCTGCTGAAGAAGCTAAAGCAAAACCTGCTGAAGAAGCTAAAGCAAAACCTGCTAAAAAGGCTACAACAAAAAAAGTTAAAGAAGGACAAACAACTACAAAGAAAGCTGCTAAGAAAACAACAACAAAAACAACCAGAAAAAAAGCAACCAAGAAGAAGTCTGAGAAGAAGTAGTTACTCTTGCTCCTGCAGAGGGAGCAAAATCTCTCTGCAGGTGGAGATAACTACTGTGTTTTTGCATTCTGGCCATTGGCCTGCAAATTAACAAAATAAATTAGATTCTCAAGTTCAAGTTCAAGATTTACATTATTTATAACGCAGTTATCCGGAGATTTTAGCTGAATTGGAGCGAAGTTCAAAACGCCTTTGATGCCAGCTTTTACCATAAGGTCAAGAGTATGCTGTGCAGCGATTTCGGGTACACTTAGAATTCCTATCTCGATCTCATATTCTCGTGTAAAGTTACTAAGTTCTTCCAGTGAATATATTGGAACTGAGAGTTTTGTGTTGCGCTTTGCCGGGTCAATATCGAATGCAGCAACAACCTTTATTCCCTCCTTTTCGAAATTTCTGTATTTAATCAAAGCACTTCCAAGGCTGCCTGCCCCCGCAATTATTACCTTCTGAATTTTATCTTTTCCCAGAATTTTATTGAGTTCAGAAATCAAAGAATTTATACTGTAACCGCCTCTTTTATTACCAGAAATACCAAAGAGTGAAAAATCTTTCCTGACCTGAGTACTGGTTACACCTACTGCATCTGCCAAATAATTGGAAAAGATCTTTTCAAAGCCAATTGACTTAAAACGATAAAGAGCACTTTTGTATTGTGAAAGTCTTAGAATACAGTTTTTATTAGTTGTCATTTATTCCTCATTTTTTCCTGCTTTGAATACCTTTGTTTCTTTATGCAACAGTTTCCTTGATTTGTACACTTTTTTGTTCTAAGGCATTTTTTAAAGAGTGAAAGGGTGAAAATTCTATAGCAAACTCGATATGTATACTTCCAATATCACTAATGTAATGGGAATCTGAAGAACTTATTGCTGTATAATGTTTGGCTATACTCAAGGGGTGACCACGTTTAATATAGGCTTTTGAAAGTTCAACAGCATTAAACTGGCCGGAAATAAAACCCAGTTGAGAAATCAGGCTGAAAACTGGTTTGTCTATATGGGCAGGGATCAGTAGTCCTTCTGATGCCAAAACCATATCCCGAAGTTGCTCAACCGAAATATCTGTTGCTAAGCCAAGATATTTATTTACCATCCCCTCTATACCATCCTCTTCATCAACATAAACCTGATCACCAAATTTCTCTGGTACGTTTTCAACGTCAGGAATTCTGGTGTAAACTTCCTTACTGAAGGCCAGTGCTTTATCGGTTGATTCAAATAGGCAGAGTATATGAGCTTCTTCAGAAGTAGTGATTTCAAGTCCTGGGATGAAGAATACCTCGGCTTCTCTGCACACTCTCTCCATGGTAGCACAGTTAAGGGCACAATTATGGTCGGTAAGCGCAAGGCAGTTTAGACCTTTGTCTACAGCTGTTTTAACAATTGCCGATGGAGACATGTCAAGCGATGCACAGGGAGAGAGGCAAGAATGAATATGAAGATCGGCCCTGCAAAGCATAAAAGTTATTTCCTATTAAGCAGTTCATAAACTTTGTAGGAGACAGTGAATTGATTCATTGTAGTTTTATACAATGAAATGTTTTCCTTTTGTGCTGCTTCTATCATATCATCACCTACTGGTCGGTCATTGCATATAATTATAGCATTTATTCCGGAAATGGATGCAACTGCGATGGTATTCACATGTGCCTGTATAGTAATAAGCACAGAATCTTCCTGAGCGTTTGCCATGACATCGCTAAGAAGGTCTGAAGTATAGCCGGTTACGATCTCTGCGCTGTCATCAGACTCATACATTTTTTGCAAATCAAGTTCTGGCTGGAGTTGGTTAGCTCTCATTTCTTTTCCTCACTTTAGCAAAAGTTATGGGCTTTTTACCCACCTTCATCACTATTGGAATTTACTGGTTTACTGTTCAGGTTAAATCTTGCTTTTACTATAGTTCCAAGCCCCTGCTGGGACCGGATCTCAAATTCATCAGATGAGCGTTTCGTATTAGGCAGACCCATTCCTGCTCCAAAACCAAGACTTCTTATCCACTCAGAAGCAGTGCTGAATCCTTCAGTTAACGCTTTTTGGACATCCTGTATACCAGGTCCCCGATCTTTGGCAATGATTTCAATATAATCGTCTCCGATTGTGAATATCAAATTACCACCTTCGGAATGCGCTACCAGGTTCATCTCAAGCTCGTAGGAGGCTATGGCTACTCTGCGGATAATTCGGCGATCATATTCCCTGATCTTCAAAACTTTCCTAAATTCATTCGATGCGATCCCGCCATTCTTAAAATCGAACTTATTTACCTTAAATTCTCTATGGTAATAGCCTTCATCAGAGATGTTTTTGAGCGGTATACGGCTTTCTATGCGGTCGACTTCTTTATTTAACTCCGAAAGGAGTTTAAAAATAATATCGCGGCTGGTTAACATACCTACCAGTTTCTCATCTCTGTTTAGTACCGGAAATCGTCTGAAAGGGTATTTTTCAAACCACGATATACCAAATGAAAGTGGCATGTCATCCTCAAGTACAATGAGATTTCTCGTCATATAGGGCTCAACATTATGCTCTATATACCCAAAATCCAGGGCTCTTAAGATATTATCGACACTTATCAGGCCCAGAAGCCTGCCGTTTTCTGCAATTGGTACACCTGAGACATTGTGTTGTTTCATTAAACGTTGTACGTGGCGTAATGAATCAATTCTGCACGCTGTTACAAGGTTTTTAGACATTGCATCTTTAACCTTGAGCTTGAAAATGATCTCAAGAGCCAATAGTGAAGAGCTGGAAGAATCAAGAGGTGTTGATGTCATAGAAGAAAAACTCGTTATTAAAAATGTCTTTAAATCGTAATTAAGCTGTTATATTTCTATCTCATTACGTTCAAGGAGTTTTCCAAGTAAAACACAGGCCTTAAATTTATCCATTGGTGTATGGAGTAAAGTTATATCCAGCTCCTCTGCGAGTTTATCGATTCCTTCCGGCAGTGGTTTGTTTTGTGTTATTACAACACCGGAAGCATCAACCATACTTGCAGTGCGGATAGCCTGATCGGTTGAAAGAGAGGTAAGGATTAAAGGTGATGGTTTATCCGATACAAGCACATCACTCATTAGATCACTCACCACTACACTTGAGACCTGGCAGGAATTGAAATCTGATGCTTCAGAAACCACCCTGGCATTTAGCGTCTCGATTATTTCAGAAAATTTCATTGGAGAAGCCTTTTTATTTTGTTACAGCAGTAACTTAATCACAGGATAAATAAATTTATGGAAAACCCGTTCGCAATAGAGAAAAATACTTTTATTTAATGAATTAATGTGTTATATTACGGAATGGCTGGAAGAACTGTTCAAATTAATGTGCCAAAATTCACAATATCGATAAATTCTTACAGTCATCTGATATACTCAGTTTCCATCTATTCCATAACCAGATCACAGGAGGTTTTCGTATGCCTCAAAGCATGCCGGTTCTTACAGAGCTGACGCCCGAGTTGCGTAATTTCATCAAAGAATGGAAAGATAAACCGGGTAATCTTATAATGATTTTGCATAAAGTGCAGGAGATTTATAAGTTTATCCCAAGAGATGTAGCTTTTACCGTTTCAAAGGAACTAAATGTTCCGTTGGCCAAAATTTATGGCGTAATGACATTTTACCACTACTTCAAGCTCGAAAAACCGGGTGAACACATCATTTCTGTGTGTATGGGAACTGCCTGTTACCTTAAGGGTGGTGAAGATTTGATTAAAGAACTTGAGGTACGCCTTGGTACCGGTGTGAACTCCACTACTGAGGATGGAAAATTCACTATCGAAGCAGTACGTTGTGTGGGTTGTTGTGGTCTTGCTCCTGTAATGACTATTGATGGAGAGGTATACGGGGGAGTTAAGTGTGCACAAATACCTGAAATTCTGGAAAAATATTCCTGAGACTCACTTCTATGCATTACACGTTTTCAGATTACATAGTAGATCTTGTTCAGAATTCAATCGAAGCTAAAAGCAGTCTTGTTATAGTTGATTTAGTAGAGGAAGAGGGCAGGGTTAAGCTATATATTTCAGACAATGGAACAGGAATGGATCAGGAGGAACTAAAGAAAGTCAAAGATCCTTTTTTCACTGACGCCAAGAAACATAAAACCAGGGAAACTGTTGGGCTTGGTATATCCTTTATGGCTCAGCTTGCTTCACAATGTGGTGCTACCTTTGATGTTGCCAGTGAGAAAGGTGTTGGAACTTCTGTCTTTTTTTCTTGTTCTACCGACAACCCGGATATGGCACCTTTAGGCAATATCGCATCTGCCATTCTAAGCTGCATAAACATGTCAGAAAACTGTGAAATTAAGTTTAACAGAAAAAGAGGAGAATTATCCTATTCTGTGCTAAAATCTGAACTGCTTGCAGCCGTGGGGGACATTTCTGATGCACAGAGTTTAATAGCGCTCAGGAAGTATCTGCAATCACAGGAAAAGACTTTATCCAAAAAGGGGACTTGAGAATGTCAAAAATAACATTAGAGGATCTTAAAAAACTGCGGGAGCAGAAGAAAAAAGAACTCAGTAAAAGGGATTCAGAGGGTAAAACAACTCAGATAATTATAGGTATGGGAACCTGTGGAATAGCTGCAGGAGCAAAAGATTCATTTGATGCATTTTTAGATGAGGTTGATAAAAATAACCTTACTGATGTCTCTATTACCCAGACCGGGTGTATGGGACTTTGTTATGCAGAACCTACAGTAGAAGTAATTGTACCGGATATGCCTGCTATTGTTTATGGAAATGTTAAAGCTGATATCGCTAAACGTATAGTAAATGAGCACGTTGTTGGAAAAGCTCTTGTAAATGATCACATATTCGATAAACCTGCAGCGGACATTCTCAAGTAATCAGGGGGACTAATGAAGTATAAAAATTATATCTTGGTGTGCGGTGGTACAGGATGTGAGTCCAGTAAGGCAGACCTTATTTACAAAAATATCTTAAGTGAGCTGGAAAAACATGGTGCTTCAGAAGATGCGCAGGTCGTTAAAACCGGTTGTTTTGGGTTTTGCGAAAAAGGACCTATTGTAAAGGTACTTCCTGATGAAAGCTTTTATGTACATATTACACCCGATGATGCTAAAGAGTTGGTAAGTGAGCATATTATTAAGGGTAGAAAAGTTACAAGACTACTTTATGATAATAAAGAAGGTAAAGAAAGAGCCCGAATCGACGATATAGAATTTTATCAAAAACAGTTCAGAGTGGTTCTGAGAAACTGTGGTTTCATAAATCCTGAGGATATCAATGAATATATCGCTCGGGATGGATATCTGGGCCTCGAAAAAGCCCTCTTTGAAATGAAACCCCAGGATGTCATTGAAGAGATGAAAAAATCGGGAATTAGGGGAAGAGGTGGAGCCGGATTTCCTGCCTGGATGAAATGGTCCTTTACAAAAGATGTAGAAAGTGATCAGAAATTTGTGGTATGTAATGCCGATGAGGGAGATCCCGGAGCATACATGGACAGAAGTACACTGGAAGGTGATCCCCATTCTATTCTCGAAGCAATGGCTATTGCAGGACGCACCGTCGGTGCCAACCAGGGATATATTTATATTCGTGCCGAGTATCCACTTGCAATCGAAAGGCTTGAAATTGCATTAAAACAAGCCAGGGAAATGGGTTTGCTTGGAAAAAATATCCTTAACAGCGGTTTTGATTTTGATATAGAAATCAGACTCGGTGCAGGGGCTTTTGTATGTGGTGAAGAAACAGCATTGCTTGCTTCAATAGAGGGAAAGCGCGGGATGCCCAAACCAAGGCCTCCTTTTCCTGCAGTAAAAGGTTTATGGGATAAGCCGACAGTTATAAATAATGTTGAGACGTTGGCAAATATTCCTGTAATTATCACAAAGGGTGGAGATTGGTTTTCAAAAATAGGTACAGAGAATTCTAAGGGAACTAAAGTTTTTGCTTTAACTGGAAAAATAACCAATTCTGGTCTGATAGAAGTTCCTATGGGAACAACTCTTAGAGAGATTATTTACGATATTGGTGGTGGTATACCCAATGGTAAGAAATTTAAAGCAGTTCAGACCGGTGGACCATCTGGTGGGGTTATCACTGCAGATTATCTTGACACACCGATCGACTATGATAACCTGCAAAAACTTGGGTCGATTATGGGATCAGGCGGTATGATAGTGATGGATGAAGATGATTGTATGGTGGATGTGACAAAGTTTTATCTGGAATTTACCGTGGATGAATCATGTGGAAAGTGCTCACCATGCCGAATCGGGGGACGACAGCTCTATAATTTATTGGATAAGGTTACACAGGGCGAAGGTACAGAAGAGGACATTCGCAAAATGCGCCAGATCAGTAAAGCTATGCAGAAAGCTTCGCTGTGTGGACTTGGACAGACTGCTCCAAATCCGGTAGTTTCGACTCTTACGTACTTTGAAGATGAGTATATGGCTCATGTGGATGAAAGAAAATGCCCGGCAAAAAAGTGTTCGAATCTGCTTAAGTATACTATTATTCCGGAAAAATGTATCGGCTGTGGGCTCTGTGCCAAAAAATGCCCTGTAGATGCAATAGCAGGCCAGAAAAAAGCTATTCATACTATAAATTCTGACGTTTGTATAAAATGTGGGGTTTGTGAACAGGCATGTAAATTTGCAGCGGTGATCACTAACTAATTTTTAACGTTGAGGTGTGTTAATGAAAAAGGTAAATTTAAAGATAAATGGAAAAAGTGTCTCGGTAGATCAAGGTACAACAATACTTGAAGCTGCCAGAAAAGTTTCTGTTAATATTCCTACACTATGTTACCACAGAGACTTGGAAGCATGGGCTGCATGCGGAATCTGTATTGTTAAAGCAAAGAATTCACCAAAAATGCTTAGGGCCTGTGCAACTGCTGTTGCAGAGGGAATGGATATCGTTACCCACGATTCCGAAATTGTAGAGGTAAGGCGTTCTGTTATAGAGCTAATCCTCTCAACTCACCCCAATGAATGTTTAACCTGTCTAAGGAATCAAAACTGTGAATTACAGCGTCTCGCCGCAGAATTTGGAATCAGAGAAATGACATTTCCTCAGCGACTCAGAGACCTTCAGGAAGATTCCTCAACATCTTCACTGGTTCTAAATCCTGAAAAGTGTATTCTTTGTGGCAGATGTGCAAAGGTTTGCCAGAACAGCCAAGATGTATGGGCTCTAGAATTTCTAGGGCGTGGTGAAAATACCCGCATCGCACCTGCTGCAGATGTTAATCTTAATGACAGTCCTTGTATCAAATGCGGACAGTGCAGTGCACACTGCCCTGTAGGAGCAATTTACGAAAAATCTGAAGAAAATGTCGTTTGGAATGCGCTTCATAAAGAGGACGTTTACCCAATCGTTCAGATTGCACCTGCAGTACGTGTTGCTATAGGTGAGGCCTTCGGATGGCCATCAGGTACTGTTCAGACCGGTAAACTTTATGCTGCGTTGCGTCAGCTTGGGTTTAAGGCTGTGTTTGATACCAATTTCGCTGCAGACCTTACTATCATGGAAGAGGGTTCAGAGTTTGTTGAAAGGTTTACTAAAAAAACGGCTCCGATTCCTATGATTACAACTTGTTGTCCTGCCTGGGTTGATTATCTTGAAAAGTATTACCCTGAAATGATACCTCATTTCTCAACTGCAAAATCACCTCAGTCAATGCTTGGCTCTCTTTCTAAAACTTACTATGCAGAAAAGATAGGTGTAGATCCTTCAAAAATATTCATGGTTTCTATAATGCCATGTACTGCAAAGAAATTTGAAATATTACGCTCTAAAGAGATGTTCTCAAGTGGCCAGAAAGATATCGATGTTTCACTTACCACCCGTGAATTAAGTCGCATGATTAAGACTTCGGGAATCGACTTCAACAACCTTTCAGACGAAGGGGTTGATACTATTTTGGGTGAATATGCTGGTGCAGGTACGATCTTTGGTGCTACCGGCGGTGTTATGGAAGCTGCGCTTCGTACTGTATACCATCTCATAACCAAAAATGAGCTTAAGGATGTAAACTTTTCAGAAGCTCGTGGCCTGGATGGCGTAAAAGAAGCCAAAGTAGATGTCGATGGAACAGAAGTAAGAATAGCCGTTGCTCATGGAATGGCTAACATTGCTTCGGTTCTCGACAAAATCAAAGCTGCAGAAAAAAATGGTGAAGAACCACCCTATCACTTCGTTGAGGTAATGGCCTGTCGCGGTGGATGCGTAGGTGGTGGTGGTCAGCCATATGGAGCAGATGACGAGAAACGGAATAATAGGGCTGCTGGTCTTTATCAGGATGATGTGAAATCAAATGTACGCTGTTCACATCAAAACCCTCAAATTCAAAAAGTGTATGCAGAATATCTTGGTAGTCCGTTGAGTGAAAAATCTCACCAGCTTCTCCATACCTCTTACACTCCACGTCCGGAGTATCGCTGGTAATTTTAAAACGTATTTATCCTGCGGTCAGGAGAAATGTTCTCTGAAACCAAGGGGAGAGAAAATGAAAATCACTGATTAAAAAATATCCCGCTCTGCGCACATTTAGTGCGCCGTGTGGGATTTTTTTTGTAAGGGGTAAAAAAAATGGAAACAAGAGTCGGTTTTGTAGGAATAATAGTAGAGAATAGAAATGATTCTGCAGATAGGGTTAATAAAATCTTATCTGATTGTGGAAACGTTATTGTGGCAAGAACTGGTGTGCCGTATGATAAAAAAAACTGCTGTGTCATAACTCTGGTGGTAGATGCTTCAACGGACGACCTTGGGTTGCTTACAGGAAAGTTGGGTTCTGTTCCGGGAGTTACTGTAAAATCGGCATTAAGCAAAAGTAAGTGATTGCAAAGTTCCAATTGGTAAAGATGGTGTTCTTCCTCTTTATCTTCTTTTGGCATACTGGAGAGAAAAATGGAGATGATGCAAAAAGCCCCCAAGTCTATGAGACTTCAAATCGGTCTGTTTGGTCGAACTAATGTAGGGAAGTCGAGTTTTCTTAATATGATATCCGGTCAGGATGTATCCATTACATCACCACAACCCGGTACAACCACTGATGTCGTAGAGAAAGCTATGGAGCTTTTGCCTTTGGGGCCCGTTCTTTTTCTGGATACTGCAGGGGTTGATGATTCATCACAGCTTTCTGAAAAAAGAATTAAAAGAACTAAAGCTGTATTTGAAAGAGCTGATGTATTTGTACTTATTGTGGAAAATGGGATATGGGGTAGATATGAACAACTTGTAAGTGAGGAGTCAAATAAACATAAAGTACCACTAATTATAATTGTAAATAAGAGTGATATAAAGCCGGTTGCTGATAATTATATCTGTTCTGTTAAAAGGATTACTAAGTACATATGCATTACTTCATGCAAAAAAGATGAAGAAAGATCTGAATATGTAAATAGTTTTAAAGAACGGTTGGTTGAATGTCTTCCCGAAGAATATTTGAATCCACCGGCCCTGATTGGGGATCTCATTCCTCCTGGTGGTGTATCGGTCCTTATAATACCAATCGATCTTCAGGCTCCTAAAGGTAGACTTATTTTGCCCCAGGTTCAGACAATGAGAGACGCTCTTGATAATAACAGTACTGTTATAGTTGTAAAGGAGAATGAGTATCAGAATACATTTTGTTTGCTTTCAAGAAAACCTGACCTTGTGGTATGCGATTCACAGGTAGTGATGAAAATGGTTGCTGAAACACCTCAGGATATTCTCTGCACAACATTTTCGATTCTCTTTGCCAGATATAAAAGCGATCTGATAACGGCAGCAAAGGGGGCTGCTCAAATAGATCGACTTAAACCAGGGGACAAAGTTTTAATCGCTGAGGCATGCACTCACCATGCTACCAAAGATGATATCGGTCGGGTTAAGATACCAGGGTGGCTGCGCCAGCACACAGGGTTTAACTTGGATATTGATGTATGCAGTGGCAGGGACTTTCCGTCCAACTTAAAGGAGTATTCACTTGTAATACACTGCGGGGGGTGTATGTTTTCACGAAAAGAGGTTTTAACCCGCTTTTCCAAAGCTCAATACTGGGGTGTTCCGATAACAAATTACGGAGTGGCGATATCCTGTCTCCAGGGCGTTATAAAACGTGTTTTAAAGCCTTTCCCTGCAGCTCTTGAGGCTTACGAATCCCTTTAGAGACATAAGATAATAAGTGCAAAAAATACAAACACTGTAAGGACAGCGGTAAATGATGCCGTAGATAGGAAAGATTGATGGGTAATTTAAACAAGGAAATGTGGGTAGAAAACAGGGTGCGTGAAGACCAGATAAAGAAATATCTTCGCCCCGATGGTAGTGACTTTATTAACGATAAACAAATTGAAACTGAACTTAATAATGGTTCTAATCCGGATAATAAGTATATCAGAGATATTATTAGTAAGTCGCTTGCAATTGAGACGCTTACACCTGAGGAGACTGCTGCACTGCTGAATGTAGAGGATCCGGAGATGTGGAAAGAGATGGAAGTTGCTGCAGGCCAAATAAAAAGAAAGGTTTATGACAACAGAATAGTTACCTTCGCGCCACTTTACCTCAGTACTGCCTGTGTAAATAACTGTCTTTATTGTGGCTTGAGAACCGATAACAACGCCGTCAGGCGAGGTGTTCTTTCTGTTGAGGAGGTTAAAAGGGAAATAGAGGTTCTAGCTGGAACAATCGGTCATAAACGATTGATTATTGTGTACGGTGAGCATCCCGAAAGCGACGTCGATTATATGGCCAACACAATGGAGGCTATCTATAATGTTAAAGCTTCTGTAAAAGGGGGAGAAACATCGATACGGCGGGTTAATGTAAATGCGGCACCTTTGTCTACTGAAGATCTTAAGCGACTTAATCAGATAGGGATTGGTACGTATCAGGTTTTTCAGGAAACGTATCATCACAATACCTATAACGTGGTTCATCCACCCTCAACGATAAAAGGCAACTTCAGATGGAGGCTTTATTGTATGCACAGAGCCCTGGAGGCTGGTATTGATGATGTAGGTATAGGCGCATTATTTGGTCTTTATGACTGGAAATTTGAAGTCATGGGCCTACTGCATCATGCAATAGAATTGGAGGAAAAGTTTGGTATTGGTCCTCATACTATCTCCTTTCCCAGACTTGAACCTGCTGAAAACACTCCCTTTACATTGAATAGTAAATACCAGGTAAGTGATGAAGATTTCAGGAAAATAGTTACCGTCCTAAGGCTGGCGGTTCCTTACACCGGGATGATTTTGACCGCAAGAGAAAACAGCAAAATGAGGAGATCATTGATTCCTTATGGGATTACGCAGACGGATGCATCAAGCAAAATTGGACTTGGCGCGTATAATTCCTATGAGGGATCGAATCAGCAAGCCGACCGACAACAGTTTATCCTTGGAGATACACGAAGCCTTGATGAAGTCGTCAGAGAATTAGCCCAAATGGGTCATATTACCTCTTTTTGTACTGCTGGCTATAGGTGTGGAAGAACTGGGCAATGTATAATGGATCTGCTTAGAACCGGAGCTGAAGGGAAATTTTGCAAACTAAACGCGGTTATAACCTATCGCGAATGGCTTGACGATTTTGCAAGCGATACAACAAAAGAAATCGGTGAGAAAATTATTACCAAAGAAATAGAAGAAATTAGAGAGAAAATGCCTGCCATATTTGATGATTTCATGAACTACTATACTAAAACAGCTGAGGGACAGAGAGATCTCTATTTTTAGGTCAAACCAAAGTGGAGGTATTTACTTATGGCTTCAGATAAAGGTGTTGATGAACTCGAAAAGCAGTTTGGAGTTAAAATTTTAAGATGTGTAATAACGGGCAAGCGGTGGAAGTTTACAGGTGAAAGGGTATCAAATTTTTCAGTTGCAGCACCGTATAAAATTATTGTAAACGAAAAAGAGGGATTTGTTGTATATGGTTGGGAAAAGCTGACCAGTGCACATAAAGGTATTATTGAGAGGAGACTAAAAAACACAGATGAGTATTGATGAGATTATTCAAAAGGAAAACTTCAGTAAAGAGGATATCATAAAAATACTCTCGGTGCGGAAATCTTCCGAATTAGATAAAATTAAAAAGGCCGCCCAAAAAAAATTATTTGAAAACTGTGGGGCCAAAGTTTATTACCGGGGACTTATTGAATTTTCAAATACCTGTATAAGGGATTGTAACTATTGTGGTATACGGAAAAGTAACAATTCTGTAAAAAGGTTTTTTCTTGATAAGGAAAATGTAATTGATGCTGCGAAATGGTGTGCTGATCAGGGATATGGCTCCATTGTTCTGCAATCGGGTGAAAGACAGGACTCTTCATTTATCGATTATATTGAGGAAGTTGTGTGTCAAATAAAAAAGATTACCACTTCTGATACTCTACCCCGTGGGTTGGGTATAACTCTATGTGTTGGACAACAGACTAAAGAAGTTTACGAGCGTTTTTACGCTGCTGGTGCTCATCGATATCTGTTACGAATTGAGGCCAGTAATAAAGAGTTATTTTCATCAATCCATCCACCAGATCAGAACTTTTCTGAAAGAGTTGATAACCTTTGTATGCTAAAAGATGTGGGGTTTCAGGTTGGTACCGGTGTTATGATTGGTCTTCCCGGCCAGACTGTGGAGCACTTAGCAGAAGACATACTGTTTTTTAAGGAACATGATATCGACATGATCGGAATGGGTCCCTTTATAGTCCATTCAAAAACACCGATGAGCGTGTATGAAGAAGATAATAAAAAAGGCAGCGAAGCGATTTTCCAACAATCACTTTTAATGATAGCTGCTTCAAGAATCGTCTTAGGAGACGTTAATATTGCAGCAACAACAGCTCTGCAAGCACTTAAAGATGATGGTAGGGAACAGGGACTTGATTTCGGAGCAAATGTGATAATGCCACAGCTAACTCCCGTGGAGGTCAGAAAAGACTACTTGCTTTACGAGAATAAACCCTGTGTTGATGAAAATAAGGAACAGTGCAGATACTGTCTTGAGAGAAGGATTTTATCACTGGGGCGTGAAATTGGTGTTAATGCATGGGGAGATTCGCAGCATCATAAAAACAGATTAAAAAATAGTGTATCGGCAGACAATGCATAGCAGTTGGTGAACCAAAAACAGATAAAAATAGTGATAAAAAATTGTATCGCAATTGTTTCAATACTAAACGATTGTGTGTTAAAATTAAACGATGCATTCTCTTAGAATAGAAAATCAGACAGTAAAATCACCACATTTTAAGCTGGCATAAGTATTGCGTTGCGGGTGGGCAGGAGGTGATATATATGTCAAATAATTTAATACCTTTTGAAAACAGTGATATAAAATTTACAAATCCACCAGTACTGATAGCTGCATGGCCTGGTGTGGGTAATGTAGGTCTTGTGAGTGTTGATTACATCCGAAGAAAATTGCAAGCTAAGCCCCTCGGTGGCATCGATGTGAAATCGTTTTTTATGCCACATTCCGGACTTGTTGAAAATGGCAGGTTTATTACAGGCGACGCTCCTTTTTGCAGCTTTTATTACAGTACTTCCCCAGACGTGATAATCATGGAAAGTAATATACAGATGGGAGGAACTGAAGGGGTTTTCCTTCTGCAAAAAGTCTTTGGTGTAGCACGTCAATACAATGTTAAACAGATATTAACAGTTTCTGCTATTCCTTATGCAATGAGTCACACTGAAAACTCACAGCTTTATTTTGCAGCTAACAGCAAAAGGATATCTAAAGAGCTCAGGGATAACGGTATAAGTCCTTTGATGTCTGGTGAAATTAACGGCTTACCTGGGGCGGTGCCTGTAATCGCCTCTTCAAAAGGCCTTGACTCCGCTTGTATTTTAGCCACTATGCCTGTATATGCTGGTAATTTTACTTATCCAAAAGCCGCATTACCAGTTATCTCTTCTATTTCAGATATTATAAATTGTTCTATTGATCTGGATGAAGTGAAAAAAAACACTGATAATTTAAATGGACAATTTGAGCAAATCGAGTCACAAATTAAAGAACAGTTACCTAATCTGTTGGGTGGTGAGAAACGAGAGCTACAAAAAGAGCTGGAACAGATTACCAGTGAATCTATCATCTCAGAGCAGGATATTATAAACAGAAACCAGAGTGAAAAGATAGAGCAGATGTTCGAACAAGTGAAAAAAGATCGCAGTAAAGGTATAGAACTAAAGAAATTACTGGATGAGATGGGGGTGTATAGAGACTATGAAGATAGATTTCTTGATCTGTTTAACGAGTAAGCCAATCAAAAAAAAGGTGCTTGGGAGGTAGCTAAGCTATAGTTGTTTTGTTGGCTCAATTTAAAAAGTATTAATAGAATAATAGCCGGTTACTATGTATTTTATAGTTAGTGTATCGACTTAATAAGGATAGCTCTGCGGGTCCAGAGCTAAACTCCAATAGGTGTATCAGTTTAGTCATTAAGAAGCAAATGTTTAGGAGAGGCAAATGGGATTTACCCAAATACGAAAGTTACCTACCCCCGAAGAGGTAAAGACAAGTGTAGCGGTTCCTTCAGAGCTAAATGAAATGAAGCAACAACGTGATCGGGAAATTCAGGCAGTTTTGCAGAAAAAAGAGGATCGCTTTATAGTTGTAATTGGACCTTGTTCTGCACATGATGAGGCGGCTGTTTGCGATTATGTTTCCAGACTTGCCAAATTACAGCAGAAGGTGGCAGATAAGCTCATCCTTATTCCCCGCATCTATACTAATAAACCGAGAACTACTGGTCAGGGGTATAAGGGAATGGCACATCAGCCAAATCATTTAAAGAGTCCCAATATTGCCGAGGGGATTCTTGCAATAAGGAAGATGCACATAAAAGCGCTTAGAGAGAGTGGTTTGTCTGCAGCTGATGAGATGCTTTATCCAAATAACCATCCTTATCTTGATGATCTTCTTTGCTATGTAGCGGTGGGAGCCCGATCTGTTGAAAACCAGCAGCATAGACTTACTGCCAGTGGGCTGGATATCCCCGTTGGCATGAAAAATCCAACAAGCGGTGATTTAAAGGTCGCTCTTAACTCTGTACTGGCTGCTCAAATACCTCACACCTTCTCTTATAATGGCTGGGAAGTGGCAACAGAGGGAAACCCTTTTTCACATCTGATTTTAAGGGGTTCTATAGACAATTATGGGCGTACAATGCCAAACTATCATCACGAAGATTTGATGTTGGCTGCTTCGGAGTATGAGAAGCGGGGGCTGCGAAACCCAACCATTTTTGTTGATACCAATCATGATAATTCGGCCAAGAGCTATAAGGAACAGCCCAGAATTGCAAAAGAGGTTCTGCGTAGCAGAAAGCATTCTTCCGCTCTTAAGGACCTTATCCGCGGCTTTATGATTGAGAGCTATATTGAAGATGGTGCACAGAAACCCCAGGAAAATGTTTATGGAAAATCCATTACTGATCCCTGTTTGGGTTGGAGTGACTCCGAAAAACTTATTATGATGATAGCCGAAAACTGCTAAAAAACTCCCCTTCTCCGGATATTTACAACTTTAGGGAATATCCGGAGAAATAAAATCTGCTCTTAATGCGTAATTCCCTTCGAATAGAAAACAAAAAAAACAGCAGCTTGGACTCTGTTAAATAAATGATAGTTTTGTGCTGGTGATATAAAAATTTGCCATCCTTAGAATCGGATCAGTTGATTAAACCAAAGTATAGATAGGTACCTCTTATCTATCTGGAGATTAATTTAAAGGTCAGCCCAAAGACCATACTTTCAAAAAAAGTTTGCTGGGTGTGTGTCCGCTTAGATGAAAATGTATCAATTACCTAGAATAGCCTCAGGAGGAATAATGGGTTTAAAAAACCGCAGTGATTTGCTGTATCATCTTACAGCTGTAAAAAACAAAGAACGTGTGTTTGAGAATGCCTTTCAGGGCGTAGCGCGCATGATTCTTGAGAACCCTATAGACAAAGTCTCTGTAAATGGTAAGACTACGTATGATTTCAGTATTTTTCGCACCGGTAAAAAACATGTGATCGGTATGTATGATGAAATCAACAGCTTTGTATCATATGTTAAAGATGCTGCCGAAGGTGGATCATCAGAAGAGATGGCTTTTGTGCTGGTAGGGGAGCCTGGTAACGGGAAAACATTTTTTGTAGAATTTCTCTGTTCCCGGTATAGAGAATTTCTCAGCCAGGAGAAAAACCGTAAATATACTTTCAGGTTTAAAAATCTGAATAAACTTGGCACTTACGGGAAAATTACAACCATTGAATCACAGACCTATGAAGATCCTATGGTTCTTGCGATGAATTTCTTAGAGAGTAAGGATCAGACAAAAGATTTTCTTATTAAAAAGGTAGGATTCACCGAGAAAGATATTGAGCAGATATACGATAATTATCGTCCCTTGGGAGCATGTAGCTCTTATATCTGGAGTGAGGTTAGAGAATATACATCTGAAAACATAGACGAGATGCTTTCATTTGTAGAAATCGTACCCGTCCCACTCTCAGAGAGTTTAGGTACAATTACTGGAAAATATCCTGCAAAAGACAAAATGACCTCTTCTGCAGTTGATTTACTTGGAGAAGAGTCTATACAGAGACTGTTACATATCAGTGACACCAATAACCCCTATCGTTTCGATCTGAGGCGAGGTGCACTTGCTCGTGTAGCGGGAGGAGGAATACATTTCAGTGATGAGATCTACAAAAACAAAAAGGATCTTGTGCAGGTATATCTTGGGGTGATACAAAACCGTATGATCGAAGTCGATGGATACAAATGGCCAATTGATACTTTAATCATAGCTACCTCAAATAATTCTGAATTCAATCGTTTCCTTTCAGAAAAGGAAGAGGCCCCGATTGTAGACAGATGTCGTATTTGTTATGTCTCACATAATACCAACTACAGCCTTCAAAGAGAGCTGACACAGTATGTTATAGGTTCAGAGACCAGAACAACTCTTAATAAAGAGGTCCTTCATCAGGATCCAAATCTTAACTACGCAGCTTCTATTGCTGTTGTTCTGTCACGTTTGCCAAGGTCGGAAAAACTTACACCGATTGAAATGCTCAAACTATCTGCAGGAGAAGTGGCTGGAGAAAAAAGTATTAAAACTTTGGCAGAGGTAATTGATACTCTTAATCAGGATACTTCAATTGTTAAAAGGTTTGGACAAAAAGGGCTTGGACAGAGAAATCTTGGTAGAGCTGTACAGCTTTTGATAGAAAGCTCTGAAACAAATGAAGGTAAATGTGTTTTTGCATATGATGTATTTAGAGCTCTTGAACGGGTAGTTCTTGACTATGTTACCGATCCTAATGACAGAAAAAAATATCTTGAGGATCTAAAAATTGCCAAGGGGTTGTATCGTGAAAGGATTATGACAGAAATGTTTAATGCTTATATGGATGAACCCTATGCGATACGAAAAGATGTTATGAACTATGTAAACATGATAATCGGTATTGATGCGGAGAATCTTGGCCCCGATAAGATGTGGAAATATAAAGATCCTCAAAATGGGGAACTAAAGGCTTTAAAGATTGATGAAAGGTATATAACTAGCGTTGAGGAACGGTTAGGACTGAAAACAAGAGAGCAGCGAGATACATTCAGAACCAGTATCAGGAAAATATATGGCCAGAAAATCTCCTTGAACCCGGGATATGATTTCATGGACAATCTTGAACTGGTTAAAGCCGTAACAGATGTGCGCCTTAAGAGTGATATCGCCGGAGCAGGAAGTCTGGTTGGTGCTCTTGCCAATAGAACAAATGATGAAAATCAAAAACTTTATGATCGTATGATTGAAACGATGTTTAATAAACTTAATTACTGTAATACCTGTGCGCAAAAAACAATAGAATACTTCTGCACTCAGGAAGATGAGAATTAGGGGTTTTGATGGAATATAAAGATAAGTTTGATAAATCATTTGAATTTTTGGATGCTCTGGAGCAAAAGCTTGCTGCTGATTATGCAGAACATGGGGAAGAGAGAGATCACTCTCTTCCTTTAACGGTGGATTCACCTGAAACATCTGCAGTGCCCGGTATATATACCGGCAACGATGCACAGATGGTTCAAAAGCTTGCAAGGGGTAACTATACAGTTCAGATAGGTATATCAACAATTGATGAGCTTCTGGATCGGGACAGGCAAAGGGAAAAAGATGGCTTTCCCCGAAAAATAAGAGTTGGTAAACTATTTAAACCAGGACGTGGTGCAAGTGATTCTGTGGTGATTGTCCCCACAACTGTGGAAGAAAAACTCATACACGATTCGGTAAAAGATCCCTCTGAAGATGGAGAAGCTGGAGGGTATGGAGAAGGGCAGGAAGGAGAGGTTATAGGAGAGCAGCCAGTCAGACCAGAGAAGGGCGAAGGAACCGGATCCGGGGAAGGGCAGGGTGGTTCTCACGAAATGGAATCAAGCGCCTATGACCTTGGGAGAATACTGACTGAAAAGTTTGAGTTACCCAACCTTAAGGACAGAGGTACCAAACGTGCTTTGAGCAAATATACCTACGATATTACCGATAAAAACAGAGGTTTTGGCCAGGTGCTTGATAAAAAAGCTACCTTGCGAAAAGTACTCGAAACCAATATCGGTTTGGGGCGTGTTCCTGAGCCCTGTAGTATTGACAGCACCAACCTTCTTGTGTCTCCCAGAGATAAAGTCTACCGGGTTCTTTCCAGAGAGAAGGATTATGAATCACAAGCCATGGTGTTTTTTGTGCGGGATTATTCTGGTTCTATGGCTGGTAAATGCACAGAGCTGGTCGTTGCACAACATGTACTTATATACTCATGGTTGCTTTATCAGTATGCCAAACGAGTAGAAACACGTTTTATTGTGCATGACACTGAAGCAAAAGAAGTACCTGATTTTTACACCTATTATAACTCAAAGGTTGCAGGAGGAACACAGGTTTCGGCTGCTTATACCCTGGTAAATGAAATTGTCGAAAAGGAGAATTTAGCTCAGGATTACAATATTTTCCTCTTTCAGGGTACCGATGGCGATGATTGGGATACTGTTGGAGAAAAAGCTCTTCCTGAACTTAAAAAGATCCTTTCCTATGCAAGCAGAGTGGGAATCTCCATTGCTGAACACAGTTACAGTGCAGGGCAGAAAACTGAAGTTCAAAAGTATATTGAAGATTCCGGAATGCTTGATGAATATGCCGACCTTCTCCGTATGGATATATTCCATGAAAATGCAGATGAGAGTCGGTTAATTGAAGGAATTAGAAAACTTCTTTCCCAAGAGGTTCTACACTAAATGGAATTAATTAATCAGAAAACAAAGAAAATAATGGAAGGCTGTAAAGAACGGGCATATGATGCTGGTTTAAGGTTTGGAAATGAAACTCTTGAGTATATCGTTACAAATAGAGATCTCATTGAGCTGACACCTAAACTGATGATACCAACTATGTATGACTACTGGGTACATGATGTAGAGGTGTTGAAGGAGAAGGGGCGGTATGAACTTTATCCAAATAACCCGTATGAAACAGTGATAAACACCAGACCGGCAATATCCTTCTACAATGATAATAACCCCGACTGGATGAATGTGATGATTTTCTATCACGTTCTTGCTCATGTGGATTTTTTCCAAAATAATCAGTTTTTTCGCAATACGTGGGATTACGACTTTACAGGGCAAGCTCTATCTGATAAACGTATGATCTCTAACCTTCGGTCCGAAAAAGGAAGGTGGGTTGATTACATAATAGAGTTTGCAAGGGCTATCGACAATTTGGTAGGATATCATAATGAACTATCCAGATATGATGGAATGGCTCAGGATTCAATTACTGTACTTGATTACTATTTTGATGTGTTTTTGCAGAAAGTAAAAAAAGTGCCACTTAGTGAATACATCAAGGAAGTGGAGCGGTACAATAAGTGTCTTGGTGATTCACCTTCCGTTGTGGAACAGGTCTTCTTTGCAGATGTACAACAACGATTTCCTGAATTTACATCAAACTATGAACGATATGTTTCTGTACGAAAAGATGGAAAACAGGATATTATGCAATATATCCTTAATAATTCTGAATCGTTGAATAGAGGAAAGAACAAATGGATGAAGTCAATAATTGAGGTTGTGCGAAAAACGTCGTTGTTTTTTCAGCCTCAAATACGTACAAAAATAATGAATGAAGGGTGGGCAAGTTATTGGCATGAAAATCTGTTTTTGAGTGATGACAGGATAAAGGGTCACGAAGTCGATTTTGCCAAACTTCATGCCGGAATCGCTTCTATGCCAAGAGTTGGTCTGAACCCATATGCTCTGGGGATAAGGATTTTTCAGTATATTGAAGAGCTGGGGGATAAGGGAAAATATTCAATGGCTTATGATAAGCTCTCTAATAGAAAAGAACGGAATGATTTTGACGCCTCAGAGGGCCGCGGTAGAGAGCTTATTTATGATGTTTGCCGAAACCTTAGCGATAGCCTTTTTATCGATACGTTTGTCGATCAGGAGTTTGTAAATAAGCACAATCTATTTGTTGCCGGTAAAAAGCTAAATCAAAGTAGAATGGTTTGGGAATATTATGTAAAAAGCAGAAAGGCAGAACAGTACCGTCAGATGCTTCAGGAGCAACTCTATCATCCGCCTTATATAACTGTGGATATGGACAGAAATGCTAACGATGTACTCTATCTGTATCATCATTTTGAACAGAAACCACTTGTGAATGAATATATTTCAAACGTGCTGCTTGGAATTGAATTTCTATGGGGCGGACCGGTTCAGCTTGAAACCAGTGAGGTTGACAAAAATACCAAAAGTGTAGGGTTTGGCAGAAGTGTACGAAGAACGGATAATGGAAATTCAGATAAAGAGCGTAGATGGCAACGTGTTTTGTATACAATGAAAGACAGAAAATTATCACGGAAGGTTCTTACATAAATTATGGAAAATGTAAACAATGCATTGGGTAATCTTAATAGGCGTATGACAGACCGAAGTCCGCATCCACCTATTTCTTTTGAACTATTTCTCAGGGAAATGTACAAAACTCCAGAGATTGTGCTTCGAAACGTATTTCAGGTTTTCCATGATATGATCTCAACTTACCTGGGCTCTGGAGTTGATGAGTATCCAAATGATCCTGAGTCGATACATTATGTAGATTATAATTGTAGTAACCTTTTTGAGGTAGATTCAGACAGACCATTTTTTGCTGACAGAATATTTGCAAATCGTTTGGTGAATCTTGTAGAAGGAATGCGCAGAGGCGCACAGCAGAATAAAATCTATATATTTAATGGTCCACCTGGATGTGGTAAAAGTACTTTTCTCAATAATCTGCTAAGAAAATTGGAAAGCTATGCTAACTGTGATGAAGGGATGCGCTATGAAACCATCTGGCGACTTGATCCATCAGAATTTGGTGTTACCATAGATAAAGAGCCATTGTTTGAACAGCTTGCGTTAATGCTGGGAGGAGAAAGGGAAAATACCTTAAATCATCTTCACGAACGCTTCGCTACAACAGGAAGTGATGGGTTAGTTGAAATCCCATGTCCAAGTCATGATCATCCGATCCTTATAATCCCCAAACATTACAGGGAGATCTTTTTTAGAGATGTTTTTAAAAATTCAGATTTTCTAGAAACATTATTTTCCAGCAAAGAGTATCACTGGGTTTTTAGAGAAAAACCATGCACATTCTGCTCAAGTCTTTACAGAGCATTGTTAAGTAAATTGAAAAATCCCGAAGCTGTTCACAAGATGATTTATGCTCGCCAATATCGTTTTAACCGAAGACTGGGTGAGGGTATAAGCATCTTTAACCCTGGTGACCGTTCTCCGGAAAACAGCATCATTCATAACCCTTTAATGCAGAGAAAGATTAATGCATTGCTTAAAGACTCTTCTGAAGTCTTTTATCTATACTCACGATATGCAAAAACTAACAATGGAATATACGCCTTAATGGATATAAAGAGCCATAATACAGAGCGACTTATCGAACTGCACAACATTATTAGTGAAGGTGTGCATAAGGTTGATGATATTGAAGAGAATGTTAATTCGCTACTTTTGGCTATTATGAACCCAGAGGATCAAAATAATGTCAGAGAATTTAGGTCTTTTAGTGATAGAATAGAGTATATTAATATCCCCTATGTGCTTGATCTGGCTACAGAAGTCAAAATTTATCGTCACACTTTTGGCTCTCATGTGGAAGATTTGTTCTTACCACGAGTATTGAACAATTTTGCCAGGGTAATTATATCCTCACGGATGAATACACGCTCTGAGGCGCTTCTTGAATGGATCGGGGATCCAAAGAAATACAACCTCTACTGTGATGAAAATCTTCAGCTACTGAAGATGGATATTTATTCAGGTATTATTCCGTCCTGGCTTACCGAAGAAGACAGAAAGAGTCTGACTGCAAGAAGGAGACGTAAGATTATTGGTGAGTCGGATCGCGAAGGTATCAGTGGGATTTCAGGTAGAGATTCAATAAAAATTTTTGATGATTTCATATCAACTTATTACAAACAGGATAAGCTGATAAACATGTCAATGCTGGTAGATTTTTTCCTTCGCAAAAAACGTGATTTGATGAGGTCAATTCCTGCAGGATTTCTTGATTCGCTTCTTAGGATGTATAATTATACCGTTTTGCAGGAAGTTAAAGAAGCATTATACTACTACAACGAAAAGCAAATCGAAAGAGACATTCTCAACTATATCTTTGCTGTAAACTTTGAACCACCAGCAGTAGAGTTATGTACGTATACCGGAGAGCAGCTGAAAATAACTGAGGATTTTTTCGAGTCTATTGAAACCAGAATACTTGGAAGTGGTGTAGGGGCTTCCAGAAGGTGGTCCTTTAGAGAAGAAACTCAAAAAGATTATACATCAAACACCCTAACTCAGGATATGTTGGTTGAAAACAGACCGATTACTGATACTGCGCTTTTTAGAGCATTACAGGAGCGTTATGTTCAGAATTTAAAACAACGTTCTCTTGATCCATTCCTTGATAATGATAATTTCAGGAGAGCTATAAAAGATTATAGTACTAATGATTTTAAAACTTACGATAAAAGAATCAGGGATGACGTTAAGTATTTGATGAGAAATTTGAGAAAGAAATTTGGTTATACAGAACAGGGGGCCAAAGAAGTGTGCATATATGTAATCGATAATGAACTTGCAAAAAAATTTGAAATCTAAAGAGGTCGAATGATGCACTGTATGGAGTTTTAAATTGCAGATACTACTATTTACAGGTATTCAGGGATCGGGAAAGACCACCTTTTTTAAAGAACGTTTTTTCAAATCACATGTGCTCATAAGTCTTGATCTGCTTAAGACCAGAAATAGAGAAAGAAGATTTATGAGTACCTGTTTTGAAACAAATGCCAGATTTGTAGTTGATAATACAAATCCTACAGCCAGGGATCGCCAAAGATATATAGTACCAGCCAAGCAGGCTGGTTATGAAATTATCGGTTGCTTCTTTGACATCACATTAAAGGAGGCATTGAAAAGAAATAACAGGAGAGCTTATAAAGAATGTATCCCAGAGGTCGGCATCCGTGCTACTTTCAAAAAACTACAAATTCCCAATTTGCAGGAAGGGTATAATAAACTTTTCAGAATAAGCTCTTCTGGTTTAAACTATTTGATTGAAAATTTGGAAAACCCTTCAAAGGCTTTGGAACTTCCTCTGTTTTAAAGGACTCGCTTTTTCCTTAATTTATATTTAGGGGTTTTGTATGTTCAAAAATCATTGGGGGGAAATGGCTAAATCAAAAGTTGTACTTGTATCTTGTTCATCATATGACGAAGAATTGCTAGATAGTGCTCTAAAACGGGGTATTGAGCTTTTAGGTGGAATTAAGCGTTTTGCATCACCATCAGAAAAATTACTGCTTAAACCAAACGTTTTATGGGGTACTGATCCTGCACGCTGTGTGGTTACTCATCCCAGTGTATTTAAATCAGTAGCGAAACTCTTCAAAAGTCGGGTTTCAGAGTTAAATTACGGCGATTCACCTGGTGGTTTTCAACCAGCAATAAATGCGCTGAAAAAAAGTGGGCATGCAGCTGTAGCAGATGAATTGGGTCTTAAATTAGCTGATTTTGATCACGGAAGATATGTCTCTCATCCCAAGGGGCTATCCAGTAAAAAGCTATATATTGCAAATGGGGTTCTTGAGTGTGACGGTTTGGTAAGTATCCCTAAATTGAAATCTCATGGGCTGACAAGATTAACCGGGGCAGTTAAGAACCAATATGGATGTGTTCCAGGTGCAACCAAGGGGGAATATCACGCAAAATTCCCGGACGTACTTGAATTTTCTAAAATTCTGGTTGATGTATGTCAGGTCGTAAAACCAAGGCTGTATATCATGGATGCTATTATAGCTATGGAGGGCAATGGTCCACGCAGCGGAGACCCCAAAAAGCTTGGTTTGCTTTTACTATCTACAGATCCGGTCGCCCTCGATGCTGTAGCTTCAAGAATTGTAGACCTCAATCCTGAATTTGTACCAACATCGTTACCTGGAAAAGAGATCGGACTGGGTACTTATCTACAAGATGAAATTGAGCTGTTGGGAGACAGTATTGAGGAATTCATTGATAAAAGATTTAAGATTGTGAGAAAACCAGTAGAGAGCATGCCGGGTACTGTATTTCTTAAGGGTTTAAAAAGACTGGTCACACCTCGTCCTGTTATAATCACCCATTCCTGTACCCGTTGTGGAAGGTGTATACAGGTTTGTCCGGTTGACCCTAAAGCTGTTATGTGGCGGAGCAAAAGGGGTAGGAAAAGGCCACCAGTTTACAATTACCGGGACTGTATACGTTGTTATTGTTGTCACGAGATGTGCCCCTCGCGAGCAATAAAGATACGAAAGCCGCTTTTGGGTAAAATGATTCCATTTCTCTCCTACATCTCTCTTTTCATGTCAGGTCGTTTTATGAAGAAAAGGAGGTGATTAGAGTATGATACAATGTCCAAACTTTCCAGGGCCACTACGAAAAAACGATGCAGTATTTATGTATGGTGCAATCGCACGTCAGTTTCCGTATGTAGAGGTTTACCAGCAAAAAGAAATTGAGATAGTTCACGGTCCTTCATGCAAACAAGAAAACGAAATAATGCTTGAACGATGTGCTGCAGATGGAGTAACTGTGGAGCAGAGAAGAGGGGGAGGGGGAACTGTTGTTCTTTCCCCTGGTGTGCTCGTTACGGTAATCGTGGGTGAAAGGGAAAGATCGCAAACCGCCCTTGATATATTTAAGAAAATTCATGATGCTTTCATTGGTGCTTTGAACATAGCTGGTATTTATGGAGTAGAGCATCGGGGGATAAGTGATCTGGCCATTAAAGAAAAAAAAATACTCGGAAGTTCGCTCTACATGGGGCGTAAGCCTGATAGGTATTATTATCAATCGAGTTTAATGGTCTGTTCTGATTTATCTCTTTTAAATGATTATTTATTTCACCCACCCACAGAGCCGCAGTATAGGGCTGGAAGATCCCATATGGATTTTTGTACAACTCTTCACAAAGAAGGGTATAGAATAAGTATTAAGGATCTGCAGCATTACATTTCTTCTAAGTTACCTGTTTTGCTTTCTGAGCAGGACTTTGCTTCTTCAGTGCCTGGGAAATAGCTATTGATAGGTCCAAATCATCGTAGGGTTTGTTCAGATAGCCTGAAATTTCATTAAGAGAATCATCTTCTTTACCCTCTTTAGGATTATGTCCTGTACATATTATTACATTTACAGATTTGTTAATGGACTTAAGGTGTTTGAGGCATTCAAATCCATCCATCACCGGCATCATTATATCGAGCACCACAAGATCAATAGAGTTGTGCTCAGATCTGTATAACGCTACTGCTTCAGATCCGTTACAACAGCATGTAACGCTATAACCAAGTTCTGTTAATGTAGTTTCAACCATTTCACGTATTATCTGTTCATCATCTACAACCAGTATCTTGCCTCTGCCTCTAATCAGTGGTAGAGGCTCATTTTTTTGATCATATTCACTATCACTTTGTGGTAAAAGAATTGAAACACATGTTCCCTCCCCGGGGCTAGATTCCATTGTAATTTTGCCTTGGTGACGCTTTATTATACCATATACACTGGCAAGTCCCAGGCCTGACCCATGACCTACCTGTTTTGTGGAAAAGAATGGCTCAAATACGTGTCTTTTTATTTCCTCACTCATACCTGTACCACTGTCAGTTATCTTTATCATAATGAAGTTTTGAGTACTATTGTCTGAAGTGTCTTTATCAGGGTGAATGGTACTATCTGTTGTTTGGAATGTAAGTGAACCGCCAAAAGGCATGGCATCTCTTGAATTCAATGCAATATTTAAAAGTGCATTTTGAATTTGAGTATTATCGCCAGTAACAATAGGGTTGTTACTTTGCAGAGAAGCATCAAGTGAAATTTTTTTGTTTATCGAGGCTCCTAAAAGATGAATAACTTCTTTGATCGTTTTATGTACATCGAAGGGGACTGATCGTATGTTTTCTTTACGGGCAAAAGTTAGGAGTTGTTGTACAAGATCTGAAGATCTCTTGGCAGCAGAGCTAATGGTATCAATATATCTTGATAAAGTTGCATCACCTGAGCTAAACTTTCTCTTTATTAGCCCTGCATAACCATTAATGCCTGTAAGCATGTTGTTAAAATCATGAGCAATACCTCCAGCAAGCCTTCCAATCGCTTCCATTTTACGTGCATGGTGAAGCTGTTCTTCGAGGGCTCTTTTTTGTTCAATCTCTTTAATTTGATCAGAAAACTTAAGCACAAGAGAGCATTGAACTGCAAAAACTGAGTAAAGGTCTATATTGTTTATTATTTTATCTCTGAATAATATTACAGTACCTTGTGTTTTTTCATTAAAGATGAAGGGGTAACTTACAATCTGTTTAATGTTTAGTTTTTCTGAAAGCCCCTTACTTTCCTGCTGACTAATAACTGAAGGTAATAGAGAGTGAAGGTTATCGCATTGTAGCGTTTTTGATGATTGTGACTGGGAATACAACAAGCTGTCTTTCTCAAGAAGATGAGAACTATTAAGCTTTAAAAACTGTAAAAGAATTTGGGTGTTTGTTTGAGCTGATACAGATTTTATTTGAGCTGAAAAATTTTTCTCTTGCTTAAAAAAGATTATGGCTGATCCTACAGATTCTGAAATCTCTCTTGCGTAATCACAAATACTTTGAAATATCGCTTCTGGATCTTTGATGTTAAGTAAATGCTTAAGCGATTTTCCTGTCATAACTAGTTTGTCACGTTCCTCAAGTATTTCTGCAATGGAAAATGCTTTCCCGTACCTCTTGATACCATAGAAGGAAAACATACAAAAAAGTGCAATACTGAGACAGCCAAGTCGATAATAGAAACCAAATGTACCAGGGAAAAAATTGGTTAATGTAACAATGGTTATAGAGGTTACCCCACCAAAGCCAAAGCAAAATGGCTCTGAGTTAAAGTTTTTTCGTGAGAGAAATATAAGGCACAACGAAGGAATCGCCGTTAATAGAAATGTAAGTAGCAAGTATGCTTGCATCAACGGACCAGATGTGTATATGTATAAGTTATCAACAATGTCGAAATTATCGTACATGGCAGAAGGAAAGAGTAATGCCAGTATATAAATAACCAAGATAGCGATCCATGCTGCTTTTCGAACTGTTTCAAGATAGTTAAATCTCTTTGTACTGGGAACATTTGCGTTGTAAACGGTAATGAAAATCTCAAAAAAAACAGGTACTACAATCATATAAAAAATTGAAAGAGCTGCAGTAAGGAAAAGATTGGTGCTGGTACTAAAGTAGGGGGTTAAAAGGTGACCAAGAGCATCTCTTTGAGCCCACAAAAACACAGTAAACAAAAGGAATGCAAACTTTCTTGAAATGCGGGAGTGCTGAAAGCGGCTGGATAAAAAATACAAAAATGCAAAACCATAAAGGGCTGTAAAAACCAGAACAAAAAAGTAGAAGTTCTCTTTGAAGATATCAATTATATCAGTATTCATATGTGTTGCTAATCATTTATTTATTTTATTCTACAGGTTTAAGCCGAACTATATAGTATACTCCACTACTATTTTTTACAATTTAGCTCTCTCAATTAGGGCTGCTTGTTGCATGGTTTAAAAGAAAATATAATTATTATAATGAGGACAAAATGAAAAAAAAACATAATGACCACTTTCTTTTCTACTCAGAATCCAAAACAAAAAACCGTATAACAATCAATGGTCAGGAGAAGCAACATGCGATAGCTGTTCTAAGAGTAGAAGATGGAGAGCATATACAGATAACCGATGGGCAGGGAAACCTATTTGTCTGTGAAGTAGAATCTGTTCTAAAAAGTAGTATAGAATGTAATATTGTGGAGAGTTGGTCAGTTAAGAGAATCACTCCTGATGTAACAATTGCATTAGGGCTTACAGATCGAGCACACTTTGAATCAGCAATAGAATCATTAACCGCTTTAGGGGTAAAAAAAATAATCCCGGTTATTTTTGAGCATTGCAGGAAACCGTGGTGGGATAAGTGGAGAAGATACGAAGAACGTTTTAAATTAAAAATGATCTCATCTATGAAACAGTGCCTCTATCCTTATATCCCCGAATTGGTATATCCAACTATTTTAAAAGAAGTTTTGGAAGAAGATAAGACCCATATGATTGTAGCAGATCCAAACGGTTCTACATTGAAAAGTGAGATAAGAGACAAGCAGACTCCGGTAACCTGTATCATTGGCCCCCCTGGGGGGTTTTCTGCTACCGAGATCTCCGAGTTTAATAGAACTAAGGTTGTTTATGTTAAATTAACTCCAAATAGGCTTCGTACAGAACTTGCAGCAACTGTGCTTTGTGCACAAATCATAGGACATACGCTTTAATCATAAGTTCTACTGTGATCTGGATGGGTCTGGTAAAAGAAGGTGAATAGTAAGGGAATGGGTAATAAAGCGTTCTCTGTAATCAATCCCCATAGGGAAGAGGTCTCGTGATTCATTGTATTCTACTGGTCTCCAAAATTTTATTCCATAAACAACAGCTCCACCTATTTTATTCGAAACGGGGAACTCTACACCTATACCGGTCTTTAAAGCAAAAGAGAACCTAGAAGAGGAGCTTAGCTGTGAATCTTCAATCGTTATAGTCTGATTGAAATCATAGAGTTTTTCCTTGTATGTGGAGTAAAACAAGCCGACACCGGCATAGAAATATGAATTTGCATTGTTTTGAAGTGGCAGTTGGTGTTGAATTTGGGGGAGTATTCCGGCTGAAAATATGTATTCATAACGTAGTAGATCCCGAATAGTTTCATCAGTAAGAGAAACATTAAACAGTGTGTCCGCGACATTTCTACCATAGTGAACATCTGCGGTGATTTGAAGTCTGAATTTGTGATTTATTGGGAAGCGTTTTCCTGCTAAGGCCCCCAGCGATAATAGTTTTTTGGAGGTAAGCTGCTCTACTCGATCTATATTATCGTGATTTCTGAACGGGGTCCTATTGGAATAGCTTACCGAAATGCCTGGTAGTATAAATGCAGAGGAGAAATTGAATTCTGACCCTTGAGTTCTAAGAGCCAAGAGGATTAAGAGCAAAAATGGAAATGTTTTATTACCCAAAATAGTTTCCTAATAAGTTTGGAAAAGCAGTGCTTAAATTCAAAAATATGTTTTGCTGTAAATAATATCTAACTATATACAAAAAAGGAGGATAGGTAAAAGATTACCTATCCTCCTGATATAAGCTAAAGACTGTAAAAAAACTAAAGGGATTGCAAAACGATCTTCAAAATTCTGCGGATTGGTTCTGCTGCGCCCCATAAGAGCTGATCACCTACGGAAAAAGCAGAAATATAATTAGAACCTAAGTTCATTTTGCGAATTCGTCCGACAGGTACTGAGAGGGTACCCGAAACTGCCGCAGGGGTTAGTTCTCTTAAAGAGTGCTCTTTTTCGTTCGGTATTGTTTTTACCCACTCGTTATGATTATCTATAATTGAAGTGATTTCTTCTGCTGAGACATCTTTTTTAAGTTTGATAGTGAATGCCTGACTATGGGAGCGCATAGCTCCGATCCTGACACATATTCCATCAATAGGAATCGGTTCTGAGCGGCCAAGAATTTTATTGGTTTCAGCATACCCTTTCCACTCTTCTCTGGTCTGACCATTTTCCATGGGTTTGTCTATCCAGGGTAGCAGGGATGCAGCAAGTGGAGCGGTAAAATTTTCTATGGGCATGGAGTCACTTCTAAGGCTGGAAGTAATTACACTGTCAAGCTCAAGTGCACTGAAGCGAGATTGGTCAAAAACGCTTTGGCCTGAATTGCCCAAAAACTGCATCTGTTTTACTAATTCGGTCATGTTTTTGGCACCGGCACCGCTGGCTGCCTGATAGGTCATAGAAGAGATCCATTCAACAAGATCTTGCTCAAAGAGTCCGCCAAGTGCCATAAGCATTAAACTGACCGTACAGTTTCCACCAATAAAATCCCGTACTCCATCCTGAATACCTTTATCAATAACAGACCTGTTTACGGGGTCCAGAACAATGATACTTGAATCGCTCATTCTGAGGGTGGAAGCTGCATCAATCCAAAAACCTTTATACCCGGCCTGGCGAAGTTGTTTGTATGTTTTGGTGGTATAATCTCCACCCTGACAACTAACAATTACATCTAATTTTAATAATTCATCAATGTCGAAAGCATCTTTAAGATTTGGTATATCGAAGCCAAGTGAAGGACCTTTAGCGCCGACCTGGGAAGTGGAGAAAAAGATTGGTTCAAAGCCATTGAAATCTTTCTCAGCTTGCATCCGCTCTAAAAGAACTGATCCTACCATTCCACGCCAGCCGATAAATCCTACTCTAATCATAACTACCTCACAAAATTGTTCGTAAAAGAAGGGTACAATACAAAGACTGGAAAAAATAATAAATGGGGATACTACGCCATTAAGGCAAAAGTTGGGGGCTTAAGAAACCCCCCAAATAGTACACAACGGTGTGGAGAATTATTGTTCCAGTGCTGGAATTTCAACACCATCAGGCAATCCTTCAAAACCTGCAACTTCAACCGGTATACCTTTTTCAAGCATCTCTTCTTCAGCTCTGATCAAAGGGTTATAATTTTGCAGATTTCTTTCACCATTTGGAGCTCCGGCTTTAAACCAAACCTTACGGCTCACGGAGCCGAACATGAGCGGAAGCAGGGGCAGAAACTCTGATGAGCCTTCTGTTGAACGGTGAGAGAAAAAGGCTGTAAAACCACCATTTGCAATATTCTCGAGTGCTTCTTCAATACTGCTAACACCAACGCTTTTTAGATCAGCCATAACCTTGCGGGTGTCGCGACGAGCTTTGATAAAGGTTTCAACTTCTTCTACATCTGCAAGCCCGAGAACGATTTTTGAAGCAATAAGAGTTTCGGTGAATGTACCTGCCTGATTCAATTTAATCAGTACAGAATTACCTGCTCTGTCTTTTTGTTCTGGTGCAGCCAGAAAAGGGATGATAAAACGCATCTGTGTAACAGCAATATCATCCAGCACTATTTGAGTGCGATCGCCGTATTTTTCATTCATAAGCTTATGAGCAATAAGGTCGTGCTCTGAACCGGGATCTTCCATAGTAACAAAGTTTGAGGCACTTTTCACTACTGAGTAATCAAACTCAACCAGTTCCTCTCTGGTTTTAATTCCCTGTCCGGAAAAGCGAAGGTCATATTTACCCTCTTCACGTAGCTCATCACTTTTTTGAATTTCGGAGAATGCATTGTCTGTTCCAATCGCATAATCTGAGTCTTTAAGTCCAAGCTGGTCTGCGCATTCTTTAATCCTGCGAAGACCTTCAAAGTTATCCTCTACAGGAAATACAAACCCTCTCTCTTTTGCTGTACCAGTGGGGAGGTTATCCCTTACCAGGTTTTTCTCAAACTGGCGGAAAAATTTCGTTCCGGTTACAAGCACATCTTTAACCAATTTATCCTTCATGGAGAAAAAGAACATCTCCTGAATATCTTGTTTTGTTCCTGGTACGTGCTCTCCGCCACACACCATATTGAAGGCAATGTTAGGCATGTAAAAAGATTTTGGTTTGCGGCCGTTAGTGAAAACTTCCCAGGGTTTAAATCCGGATGCTTTCAGAAGGGTTTGGAAAAATACAGTTGAAGAGGCTAAACAAGCGTTTCCACCCCATTTCTTCTTATTGGGACCTGCATTTTCAACCAGAGTCAGGTCAAATTTGAAACAGGCATCAAAGATATCAGATGGTTTGCGTATCACTACTCTGCGGGGAAGCAAAGGTGCGATGTTTTTTTCTATGGATGCAATCGCTTTGTCGTTAGGAATATAAATAGCTTCATTTTCTCCATCTGAAGTACCTTTTGCAATTCCATTGCGTTCTTCTATAGTGAAGGTTTCTGAACCTCTTTTTACCTTAGCAGTCATAACACCTTCAAGGGTCAGGCTTGCGTAAGAAGAGAGAATCTCTCTACCTTTAAGTCTAAAACTACTTACAACTGTTTCTTTGGGCATAATACTTCCTCCATAGTGCATTGAAAAAAGAATAAGACATATAAAATAGATAGAATAGAGCCGTATTGCAACATATTATTATCTGAACAGAATGTAAGAATTAAACCTGAGTTAATTTTACAAGGGGTTCAGACACAGAGCTTAAATCATTGGCCAGCAGGTTATGCTGGCCAATCAAACATCAGGGAGATTCCCGTATTTCCTCCCTTAGTGCAATAGGAAGTTGAAGAATCTCTGAGAGCACAACTGCGTTTCTAAGCTCTTTTGATGTAAACAATGGTTGAGTAGGTTCTGTCTCTCTTTCATAAACACCTTCTTCCAGCGTAGGAAACTTCTTTTGCTTATTGAGGTAAGGAACTTTAGCCTTTTTATAAGGGTCCTTTTCAACCTTTTTTTGGACTTTGATTCTTTTTTCTGGCTCCTTTTTCCTTTTTACCTCCGGTTTAGGCTTCGGTTCTTCCAGGGGACCAAATATACCTTCCAGAGACCGTTTAAGCTCCTCTGAAATAGATGTTGTGGATTCAGATGACTTTGGCTCTTTCGGTTCTGTATCTTTGCGATGCCATTCATCCTCCTCAGGTAATTCCCTTTTTTTGGAAGAAGAAGCGATGATGGTAACAATCAGCCAGATTATAAAAATTATAATTGGCAGCAAAGTCTCAAGATTTTCAAAAAGATTTTGCATAATACTCCTTTGTAGGCTTCATAACAAAGTTAAAAAGGACTACTTATCTTTGTTATTCTTTTTTTCCGAACCTTGCTGTCCGCCTATTGATTCACGCATCTGTGTATCTGCAGCAACATTTTTCATACGATAGTAATCCATTACACCAAGCTGACCATTTTTAAAAGCCTGAGACATGGCGAGTGGAACCTCTGCTTCGGCTTCAGTCACTTTTGCCCGCATCTCTACAACCTTAGCTTTCATCTCCTGCTCAGCTGCAATCGCCATGGCACGTCTTTCCTCAGCCTTTGCCTGAGCGATCTTTTTATCAGCCTCAGCTCTATCCGTTTCAAGCTCAGCGCCGATGTTTTTACCCACGTCCACATCTGCAATATCAATAGATAAGATCTCAAAGGCGGTACCGGCATCAAGACCCTTTCCAAGGACATTTTTGGAGATAGAGTCTGGATTTTCAAGCACCTGTTTGTGATTGATCGCTGAACCGATGGTTGTTACAATTCCTTCTCCAACCCTGGCTAAAACAGTCTCTTCACCGGCACCACCGACGAGACGATCAATATTTGCTCGCACTGTTACCCGGGTCAGCGCTGTAAGCTGGATACCATCCTTGGCTACAGCGGCAACACGAGGGGTTTCAATTACTTTTGGATTAACACTCATTTGCACTGCTTCAAGAACATTTCTTCCGGCAAGGTCAATTGCAGCCGCTCTCTTAAAGGTCAAAGGAATGTTTGCTTTGTCTGCTGCTATAAGTGCCTGTACTACGCGTAAAACATTTCCCCCGGCGAGAAAATGAGATTCAAGTGAATCGGTGGAAATATCAAGTCCGGTTTTTACCGCCATAATCTTTGAATCGATTACAAGTTTAGGAGGAACTTTTCTAAACCTCATGAAAACAATATTAAGAAGACCAACGCGTGCACCAGAGATAAGTGCTTGCATCCACAAAGAAAAGGCAGAAGCCACTGTAAAAAAGACAATGATTGCTGCAACAATAAGAACTATTACGAGAATTGTGTTTAGAGGCATAATGCATCCTTCCAGAAATGGTGATTATTTAAAAATAATGATAGTACAATAATATAATATGTTACATAAAACAATTCTGGGAAAACATTTGTACAACGATCAAAATTCAAGGGTTAAACTTCATCTGGTGTGTTTCTTTCCAAAACTAACAACTCTGTAGTATTCCAGCGTCGGTCTTGTAAGCAAAACCAACTTTTTTGGAAATTAAAAGAGCAGTAAGCCCCCAGGGTGCTCATAAAAGGTGAGTTTTGAATAAGCGTGGCATTGCCTTTGCACATTGTACTTAAAAGAATCGGGAAGCGCTTCCTTATCACTAAAACAATTCAGGTGATGGTGAATCTCATTTTATCGATTCAGAAACTGTATTCTTTACTGAAATAGAAGAAACAATGTAAGAAGGGGGAGCAGAATGTATCTCAAAAAGATGTTTTTGCTTGTTATTATCACGTCGTTTATTACTGTTGTATATGGATTTGATACAGAACTTCAATTCCGGGAACCTTCATTTGATCTGAGAGATCACTCATTTGTAGGTGACTTGGTAGGATATGCGGTAGGGACACCTTACTGGGATCAGGATACAAATGCAAGAAATGGAACTGTTATAAAAACAGAAGACGGGGGAGAGAGCTGGGAGAAGCTTGTGGTGCCGGTTGTTGATGCTTTTAATGGGGTTAAGTTTGTTAGCGAAGATCAGGGATGGGTTGTTGGTCAAAGAGGTACGGTTCTTTACACTGAGGATGGAGGTGACAGCTGGCAAATACTGGCTCAAGAAATCGACCATGAGCTTAGGGATGTATTTTTCCTGAACTCTGAAGTTGGTTGGATAGCAGGGGCGCAATCTGCTACACCGGGATCCCGGTTAGGTGAAGGACAGCGTGTGGGGATCATCTATAGAACCGATGATGGGGGACAAAACTGGGAAAGGAAGTCGATACCCCGGGATTTTTCAGTAGTTAACCGTTTGTTTTTCCTGGATTCACAAACTGGTTTTGCTGCAGGGGGCGACACAACGGGTGAAAATGGCTCTGGAATAGTTTTTAAAACAGAAAACGGTGGGGATGACTGGGAATCAGTTTTAACTTCAGGCTATGGCAATTTATTCTCTTCCGTATTTTTCTTGAATGATGAATTAGGATGGGCAACCAGCTTAAATGGTTCCCAAGCAACGTATCAGGGCTCCACTGCTTTTAAAACCACCGATGGGGCAGAAAGTTGGGAAGAGCTGGATTTAGACTACAACCTTAGAGATATTCAGTTTATTGATTCAAACAGAGGGTATACTGTTGGCTCGCGTTTTGGCTCACCTCCATTGCTTGGCACTGTTGATGGTGGCCAGACCTGGGAACTAATTAGCATGAACTATCACAGAGGTGAGGGGTTATGGGCTGTTCATGTTACAGAAAACAGAATGGTTGCTGTTGGGGACAGAGACTTTTCATGTATATCAGCTAATCCCTGGCATGGTGTGGGGGATGCAAGTATAGATGTTGAAATAGAGCAGATACAAATCAATCCCCAGTATCGGATGTTTGGTGTGTACTTTATTAATGATTTGGTAGGGTGGGCAACAGGTATAAAGCTCTATGTGGATCATGGAACACAGGTGATTTTTCATACAACCGATGCAGGAGAGACCTGGGAACTTCAGTACGAAAGTAATGAAACCTGTCTTGAGCCTCTTAGAGGGATGCAGAGGGTAAATGATATTGTTTTTGTTGATGAAAATAGAGGGTGGGCTGCAGGATTTGCAGAAAGTGATCTGTGTAATGGGTTTAATAACTCGGTTCTGTACACTGAGGATGGTGGAGAAACCTGGGAACCTAAAATCGATCAAACTGGTCATCGGATTCTTTCCATAGCAGCCCTAGGGGATATCGTTTGGCTGTTGCCTGAAAATCGGGAACATCAAAACATACGCATTCTAAAAAGTACCGATAATGGGGTAACGTGGGAACTATTTGAAACACCAATTTCTGAACCACTGCAGCAGGTTGGAGAAATATTTTTTCTGGATGATTTAAATGGCTGGATCGCCGGAGGTAGTAACGGGCTGCTATTAAGTACCAGTGATGGTGGTGAGACATGGCAAAGGAGTGCAGACGAGACCATCACCGGGGCTGTAAATGCGGTGCACTTCTCATCTTTAACCGAAGGCTGGGTTGGTGGAGAAAATCTATACTACACAGCAGATGGTGGTGAAACCTGGCAACTCAGCGATTTAGAGTTTGGTTCTGATCAGATAAATTCCATCAAATTTGTATCAGAAAATGTTGGCTGGATTGCAGGTGACTGGGGTGTGATTATGCACACTCAAGATGGCGGAGAGAGCTGGAGTATAGAGCGGGGTACCCGGGCAAATTATCTTAGAATCGAGTCTATGCATTTGGTTAATGATAGTTTGGGATGGGCCGTTGGTGACGCTGGTACAATCGTTAGAATAAATGGTCCTGCAGTACCTTTAAGTATTACTAACAGAGTGGTCCCAAGAACATCCGGAGGACCGCATATTACAAAACAGGGTAATCAATTCACTTATCACTTTAGAGCAGATGGGGTTTCCACCGTTCAAATTGATATTCTTGATCTCAGAGGAAGAACGGTGTATAGTTCAACTCCAAAGAGATTTAGAGCAGGAGCGCAGGTAATTAGGATGGATGCCAGGGGATTATCGAATGGAATGTATATGGTGAGGGTTAAAAAAGATCGTGATATATCAGTGGTTCAACCACTGTTGATTGGGAGATAGCTTGGTACCAGGGGAGGTATAAACCACCTCCCTAATTTTTCTGATTAAGCCAAGACACTCTTTTTCAATAAAAAAAATACCGCTTCGAAGTATCCTTTCATCGAGAAAAAATCAAAAGAAAGGATACTCTTTTCTACATGCCGCTTACAACCGCTCACCCCGTAGTAGCTGTTCCGTTTCAAAAGTTAGGACTCTCTCTGTCAGCTTTAATTGTAGGGAGTGTAATACCTGATTTTGAATTTTTTCTGAGACTAACAACAGGCAGGTTGATTGCTCATACCATACCAGGTATTTTACTATTTTGCCTACCGGTCGGTTTTTTAGTGCTTCTTATATTCCATAAATTTTTAAAATATCCACTAATTACCCTTCTGCCACACAGTCATCAGAATAAATTGTTACCTCTTGCCGGTAATTACACGTTTTTTTCGATTAGAAGATTGAGTAATATTTTTCTATCACTTACTATAGGAGCACTATCACACATAGTTCTTGATGCCCTTACCCATAGTGACGGCTTTTTTGTAGAACTGTTTCCAGTATTATCTGCTACCCTTTTTGAATTCGATGGTGGAGCATTAAGGGTGTACTTTTTACTTCAATACCTCATTTCTGCCATAGGAATGCTATTGCTTGTATACTGGTATTACAGCTGGTACAAAACTGCACCTGAAGGCAAATTGGAGAGAAACAAGAAATTTCCAAGTGGAAGTAAGGGAGTCGTAGCTGTTTTTATGTGCGCTATGACACTTGTGGGAGGTGTCGTTTACGGGTATGTAACAATTATACCTGCAGAGGGTGTTCAGATGGTTAAACTTTTCGTATCAAATGCAACGATTGCTGCTACCAGTAGTTTTCTTTTATCACTGATAGTTTTTGCGTTCCTGTGGTATAGACTGACTCCTGCTGACCACAGGAACATGCTTGAGCAAAATGCTACAAATACTCTACGTACCGAATAGATGAAAAGTTATATAGTCACTAAGTCCTCTCCCTGATAGTCCTTAACGATGTTGGTAATTTTGGGACTATCAGTATCTTCTGATCGGATCCAGAATAGTAATTTTCCTTTAGCTACACCTTCCTGATACTTTTGTGCGGTATCTTCCGGTATACCGAAATCAATCAGAGCTTTTTTTAGATTATCAACTTTTCTGATGGGGGCAGAAGTTGCTGCTTTCCCCAGAATGGTACCGCCCTGGCCGGCGGCTAAAATCCTGCCAGCATCGACTGTATCTAAAGATTGTTGCCCGGCAAATAGTTTTTCAAAACCTTGCACCTTTCTCCCCCCCAGAGACTCTGAGTCTTCTACCTTAATCTCTTGTCTGTTAATATCAAAGTGTGATTTAGCTGTAGACTCCTGCACAATTGAATTCATTTGGTACTTATCGAATCCACTCTGATTTAAACGATCGATAGCTTCTTTTGCTTTGGAAATATCTTTGAATACGGTAAAGATAGTTTTCATATTTTGCTCCTATGCTCCTATAACCTACTGCTAAGAAGATTACCATCGGGCAATTATAACATAAAGCCCGCAAATTATATACCATAAACATTTTAATGGTAAAGTGGCATAACTATTGAACGTCAAATAGAGTAGATTGTGGAAAAGGCAAAGGAGAGAGAGATGAGAAGAGGTATAGTGCGTTTAAACAAACTTTCCAGATTTTTGATGTTGTCCTTTTTACTGTTCACTAATTGTACCCTTGCACAGCAAAATGATAAAACAACAAGACCTTCCCCGGGAAGTGTAAGTTTTGGAGCACAGAACAGGCCACAAAGGGAAAATCTTGAAGATATTGAACGTTTCAGAAATGTTTTTGTTCAAATTGCAGAGGAAGTTGTTCCCTGGGTAGTTTCAGTTATACCTACTAAAGTAGATACCGTACTCTTTTATAACAACCCCTTTTATCGTCAGTTTGAGCAGGAACCCGGGTTTGATTATTTCTTTGGACCAAGGCATAATCAATCCCAGGAGCCACCATTAGAACGTAGAGAACGCCGCCAGCAGGGGTTGGGGAGTGGAGTGATTGTTTCAAAAGAGGGATATATTCTCACCAATTACCATGTAATTGCGGGGGCAAGTGAGGTTGAGGTACGGCTTTCCAACAGCAGGACCTTAAAAACTGAACTCACCGGGTTTGATTCCCTCACTGATCTTGCGGTTCTGAAGATCACAGATGAAATACCTCAGGATCTACCGGTAGCATATCTGGGCAACAGTGATAGCCTAAAACCTGGTGACTGGGTTACCGCTGTGGGGAATCCTTTCTCTTTGACCTCTACTGTAACGGTTGGAATTGTTTCTGCTTTGGGGCGACAGGTAGGGGACCAAACAATGTATCAGGATTTTATTCAAACCGATGCTGCAATCAATCCGGGAAATAGCGGAGGCGCTCTTGTTAATATATATGGAGAGCTTGTTGGTATTAATACTCTAATCTATTCACAAACCGGAGGCTTTATAGGGATTGGATTTGCAATACCCTTAAATATGGCCAAAAAGGTAATGGAAGATATAATCTATCAGGGAAGAGTTACAAGAGGTTGGATCGGTGTTTCAATACAGGATCTCACAACTACCGCAAGAAATGCCTTAGGTATTGAACATAATGGCGGAGTATTGGTTTCAGATGTATTTAATGGCCAACCTGCTTATAACGCCGGAATCATACGGGGAGATGTGATCGTTAGCATCGGAGGGAAAACAATCGGAAATTCTAACGATCTTAGAAATACTGTTGCAGACCTTAGGCCAGGTGAAACTGTTGCTGTAGAAGTAATAAGGGATATGAAAACAATAACATTACGAATAACAATTGAAGAACGGGTATCTGATACGTCATCTCAATCAAATAGAGTTGAAGATGGAAATTCATCAGTCATCCCGCAATCACAAACTGCAAAAGAACATAATAAAACAGGTATTAGGGTTTCTGATCTTACTGACGAAATTAGAGAACGATACAATATCCCATCAGATATTGAGGGGGTATTTGTTCTCAGAATTGAACCACACATTAGTGATGCAAGGACAAGTTTAACCACCGGGGATATTATACTTCAGGTAAGAGTAGGTGGAGAGAAAGCAGTATCAATCTCCTCGGAGGAAAAGTTTGTAGAAATCACAGATACTTTTGAAAAAGGTGACCCGGTACTTTTGCTGGTCAGAAGGAATGGAAATACTTTCTTTCTGGCCTTTGAGTTTGATTAGAATGTTAGCACTTGAAGGACTGAATATTATGTACGGTTAAAAGGGGGGTATTACCACCAAAAGAAAAGATCACCTGGGAAAGCAAAGGTTTGAAATGGATGGTTTGTCATTAGATTAATTTTATATACTCGGAACTAACTACTCTTTACAATAAGGTTAATTAACTATTAGGAAGAAAGTAGGGTTCATATGTTTATGAACCCCACATTTGGTATTTATTCAGTATTCCCTTAGCAGAGATAAAACGTCATAATTGATTTTTTCTGAATTCTTGTACTGAGGTAAATTCTCGTGGAGAGATTCCCCTTTGGAAATAATTCCAAAGTCGAGGTTTTTATAGTTCCAGTAAGAAAATCCGATATCATTTTCTTTTAATACAGAGAGAAGATCAGAATACCACAACTGTTGGTACTTAAGCGGAACCGGAGCATAGGTACCAAATTCATTACAGATTACTGGTACATCATATTTATCTCTGAATTTAACTACTGGTTCAATTTCCTTTATTATCCGATCTCTGTCCCATGATCCTGCAGAAAGAACCAGACCGTATTTACGGATAAACCCAGCTCCATAGTTGCCGGGGTACTCTCTTTGAGTTTTAATCTCTGATTCACCGATCCATGGAGCAAGCTGATGAGTAAAAAGCAGTGGTTCATAAAAATGGAAACAATAGATTATGGAATCAAGCTCCACTGGCGTAAGTTCGGAAAAAGTAGATGGCCAGCTCCACATATTTGACCCTACAATAATAGGAGTGTTTTTGGAGTGAGAGCGGATAAACTTACATAATCTATCTTTTAGATTGTTCCATATGGTTGCATCCGGGGCTACTGGTTCATTTAAAACTTCATAAATTACATGATTTTCATTACTGTAGCGCTCCGAGAGGTGACCCCAAATCTTTTCGGTTTTGTTAACATATTCTTTTTCCGAAAAAAGTTTCTGAACAGGGATCTTTGATGTTTCGGCAAAATCATGCCCGGGACATTCATGAAGGTCCAATAAAAGTGTAAGAGAGTTTTCTTTGGAAAACTGCGCAGCTCGATCAATGTGTTTGATGCGGTTTTCTATAGGCTGAGCGTCTTCAGTGAAAAAAAGATAGTAGTCTATAGGCAGACGAATATGGTTAAAACCCCATGCGCTGATTTGTGCAAAATCTTCTTGTGCTATAAATGTTTCCATGTGAGTGTCGATCCCAGGAAACTGATTTGGATCTTTCTCTTTTATTGCATCTATTTGGCTGAGCCAGCCACCAAAATTAACCCCTCTGAGTCGTTCCATAATAATCCTTTAAAGCATTAAATTAGAGATATCTGTTTAGAATACATAAGCATTCTTATGATATCTCTTAATATAAATACAGACAAATTAATTAGAAATAGTTCATTAATTAGAAAAAAGAGCTATTTCTGAAGGGGAGAGAAAGAGTGGCCCCTTATTTGGACGTTTCTCATTTGGGTCATTAAAGGGTTGAATTAGTGCTTTGAAAGCTGATATTTCATTTGGAATTTCGTGTTCAGAAATATTTCGTGTGTTGTGCCAGTCTTTATTGATCACTACCCCCAGGGATCCTGAATTGTGATTACTTTCCTTAATGAGAAAAAGCAGGTCCCAATCATAGCCGGAAACAGCTCTCCAGCTTCCTTCCTCTTTTAAAATATCTGTATTCAATTTCAATTTATTTATATTACTGATCCAATCCTGAATATCCCATTTTTTCTCACTAAGATCTTCAGGTGAAGAGTTTACGACGTGAAGACCTTTGGGTGTTCCAAATTCATATCCGATTGGCATGAGTAAGCCCTTGGAAAACAATGCTGAAAGGAGATATCTGTTTTTCTGCATGTGAAGAGATCCTGGTGGATCTGAAGAGAGTCTGGTCGTATCATGGGATTCGGGAAAAGAGATACTTGGTGCTATGCTTTTAAACTGGCAGTGCTGGTCAATGCACCAGGGGGCCTCAAAGTTCCACCACTTGCTGGAGTTAAAGAGATAGTCAAAGCCGCAATCTTGAAGTGCCATGGTTTGCTCAAGAGTACATCCCAGTGTTTCAGCAAGAAATTTGGATTTGGGATTTCGCTTCTTTGCAGTATTTATAAGTGTTTTCCAAACCTCTGAAGGGATTTTGTATGCAGCATCGCATCGGTAGCCGCTTATCCCCAAATCCTGATAGAAGGACAACATTTTCTGCCAAAACGCTATTAAACCATCCATATCAGGGTTATCATCGTAATTTATTTCAGAAAGATCGCCCCAAACGGTCACATTTGATGGGTTAGCCGGGTCAATTGCATAGGGGTGGACTATGTTACCATTTTCGTCTTTTTTAAACCACTCAGGATGCTCTTTAACCAAAACAGATTCATTAGCAGTGTGATTGATTACCAGGTCCATATAGACCTGAATGTTGTATTTATCACACTTTTTTAGAAATTTTTTCAGGGGAGAGAAATCTTTAGGATCTGCTCCAGGTTTAAGGAAATCAGGATTTAGTTTGAAATAATCATCTACAGCATAAAGACTCTTTGAGCCCCCTACAGTATGAAAAGGATTTACATAAATAGAGTTGAAATTCATGGAGGCTATTTTCTCAACATGAGAAGACCAATCATCAATAGTTTTAAAAACCCTGGGAAATAGGTTGTAAATTAGAGTCGGGGATGAGTTTTTCATTGTTCTATCCATTCCATTTAAACAGTTGTAGTATGGTTTTTAGGTTTAATTAAAATAAGTAAGTTTGGTATGAATGCAATGAGCAAAAATAGTGCCGCACACAAATAGTCCCCAGTTTAGACTGCTAATTACGGCAGAACCCAATTTGCAAGGGGATCGATTTTAGGATTGTTTCCCGATTCCCATGGTACGGCTATACCATTAAGATAAGCATCTACTGTTAGTCCAAGTGTAAGGGGCACTTTCATATCCGCAGGGATGCCCAATTTTTCTACACTTTTAACTGGAATTGGATCAAAGTAAGCCGAAAGATAATCGATAAGCGCAAAGTTGTTACTTCCACCCCCTGAAACCCACAACGTTTCGGGTAAAAGATTAAGGGTGTATTCCCGCACATAGAAATCATAGATAGTTTTAGCCGTAAGGGCGGTAACCGTAGCAAGACGATCAACAGAGTTAAGTTTATCTAAAACGGTATTTTCAAGAATAAAACAGAAAGAATCCACCGAAGCCTGTTTGGGTGAAGGTTTTTTAAACCATGCCTCCTGTGCCAGCAGTTCAAGGCATTCTGTATTGACCTTGCCTTTGGAGGAAAGGGTGCCATCTCTGTCGATACCATCGGGACAGTGGGCTTCTCTTGCACACTTGTCGATCAAAACGGTACCGGGACCGGTATCGGATTCAAAAAGCAGTTCAGAAGAGCTCGTGTCAATGATGTGTATTCGGCTTACCAGGCCAATATTTAAAAATATGTTGATTCCAGCCATATCACCGGCGATTTTAAGATTTCCTGAAAAGCTGGGAAGAATGCCCGGGCCACCGGCCAGAATATTATGGCGAATAAAATTGGTCAAAACCGGTGTATTCATAAAGCTGGCTATAAATTGAGCATCACCTAAGGTAAGATCCCAATTACTTTGCTGCAGGTTCTCCCCTGTAGGCCCTTTCCATAGGGTTAATTTGTTCATAACCACAACAGAAGGTTTGGAGAGGGACTTTGGAGTCTGAGCCAGGGCCGTAGTGGCACTTTCAAGAAAAAGCATGCTTATTTTGTACTCAAGCCATCCAAGCTCCGATAATTTTACCGGCTTTTGGGTTTCGTTTAGCTGTTCAATCAATTCCCTGACTTTCTTAGGGTAGGGAGAGAAAACGTTAGAGAGGATACTCCAATCACCATTGTTCATCCCAATATAAAGGGCCTGAATTCCGCTCTGGATACCACCTGCCGATAGCACCAGTATGCGTCGTTTGCGATCTCTTTTAAGTCTGGCAGGAGCTTGGGCTGTCATTTGCATATCTTTCTTTGAAATTGAATCAAAATCTAAATATAATAATTTTTGAATAACGGACAAGAAAATCACTTAAAATTTCAGCAAAAAGCATATAGGAAAAAAAACGCAAATTTCTAACTACTTATATTCCAGTCGTTTGAGTGCTAATGCTTTGATAATAACGAAATATTAAGTATTTTTTTGATTACTAAACTGTAACACCATGTTTAATATCAGAAATGGATGGCAACAATTTGGGAGCCAAACCTTCAGGGACTCGCAAAAGTGATAAATCATTATCAATGTCGGTAATTATTACCACCTATAATCAACCCAAATGGCTGGCAAAAGTACTTTGGGGGTTTGAAACTCAGTCATATGGCGATTTTGAAATCGTTATAGCAGATGATGGATCCGGTAAGGAAACCCAGCAAGTAATTGAAATGTTCAAAGAAAGGACTTCTTTGAATGTCATTCACGTTTGGCACCCGGATGAGGGATTTCGTAAGTGTACAATATTGAATAAAGCTATTTTGAAGAGTAGCGGAGATTACTTAGTGTTCACCGATGGTGATTGTATTCCCAGGTCTGATTTTCTACTGCACCATTACCTCAACGCACAAGAAAATCGCTTTTTGAGCGGTGGGTATCTTAAATTAGACACCGAAGTTTCGCATGCAATCACCAGAGATGATATCATGAACGGAAATCCGTTTTCTATAAAATGGTTGCTTAAAAATGGGCAACCGCTCACATTAAAACTAGCCAAACTTTCAAAAAGTCCTATATTCACCTCTATCATGAACAGCTTAACAACCACAAAACCGACCTGGAATGGACATAACTCAAGTGGGTGGAAATCGGATTTGGTAAAAGTGAATGGATATAACGAACAGATGCAGTACGGAGGACTGGACAGAGAGCTGGGGGAGCGCCTGGTAAATGCCGGGGTGCAGGGTAAGCAAATACGGTACAGTGCAGTGTGTGTTCATTTAAACCATCCACGACCCTATCGAAACATGGAGTTGATACTAAATAACCGGGCAATAAGAAAGCATGTCAGAGAAAACAAGGTGGCATGGGCCTCTTCTGGTATATCTATACATAGCGATGACCACTCCTCAAGGTAATAAAATAATGGCCCAAAATTCTTGCAGTTTAATAATTTCAGTATATAAGAATGTACAATATCTAAACCTGGTCCTTGAATCTGTTAAAAAGCAAACGTTTAAAGATTTCGAGGTAATTATATCTCAGGATGGTGATGATCGCACTATCGGGGAGTATCTTGAAAAAAGTCAATGTACATTTCCCATTATACATTTAACCCAAAAAGATCTCGGTTGGAGAAAAAATAAAGCGCTAAACCGGGCAATTGAAGCGTCCGGCAGTGATTATCTGGTATTTATTGATGGGGATTGTTTGCTTCACCCAAGATTCATGGAGCAGCATATAAGTAACAAAAAAGAAAAGGTGGTTCTCGGGGGAAAAAGAATTAAACTGGACCCTTTGACAACAGATCACCTTATGAATGGTACTCTTAACCCCCAAACTATCAACAGGTATATAATTCGTAATATTCACAAGCTAAAGAAAACAGGAGCAAGATACATAGAAGAGGGGTTATTCATTCGCCCCGAAGGCTTTTTTCAGTTTGTACCCAAACTGCGCAGAATTAATCAACTTAAGGGATGTAATATGTCCTTTTCTAAATCCGCAGCCTATGATATAAATGGTTTTGATGAAGATTTTATCAGGCCCGCGATTGGTGAGGATATTGACCTTACCTGGCGATTTGAAATGGCAGGGTATAAATTACAATCAGTCAGGAATCTTGCGGTGACCTATCATTTTCACCATCAAGAAAATTGGTCTGATCAGTCCCAAAATATAATGGAAATGGAAGAGAAGCAGAGTAAGGGACTGTATTTTTGTAGTAATGGTCTAAAAAAATATAATGATAAAAAAGATTCTGCTTAGTTAAATTGATTGCTGCGATAATAAAACATAAGTAGTAATATGGTATGCATACAGACATATCAGATTACTACTTATTTAAAAAGATCAAACCAATGTTGGCTGTGATGCGGTTATAAAAGTTTTAACTTTGTTATAAATCGTTTCCGGCGCTAAACCTAACTCTTCCCTCAATTTCTTTACATCCCCGTGTCCTACAAAAGAATCCGGCAAACCAAATCTCAGTATTTTTGGTGTTTGTTCAAGGTTTAGATCATTGGCAAGTTCTAAAATAGCAGAACCGAAGCCGCCGGGTAGTGCATTGTTTTCTAAAGTCACAATGTGAGAATAGTTAGTAAAAAGATTGGTGTAAAATTCTTTGCTAAGAGGTTTGGCAAACCTGGCATTTATAAAAGTGGTATCAATCTTATCCTTCTTAAGCATCTCATGCACCGAAAGGGCATCAGTATAAAAATCCCCCAAACTAAGTATGGCACAGCTGCTATTTGCCTTGTGAAGGATTTCTGGAAGACCAATTTCAAGTTTTTCAAAAGGACCACTTGTTTCAGCCCCGGTTCCGCTACCTCTTGGGTACCGTATGAATGTGGGACCATCCTGATGTTCTGTTGCTGTAAAAAGCATATCGCGTAACTCTTTTTCATCCTTAGGAGCCATTATTACCGCTTCCGGAACACTTCTAAGAAAGGAGATATCAAACATCCCATGGTGCGTAGGCCCATCATCACCAACCAGACCTGCCCTATCAAGACAAAACACTACATTCGTTTTGTCGATAGCCACATCCTGCATGATCTGATCATATGAACGCTGCAGAAATGTTGAATAAATAGCCACAACAGGCTTAAGCCCCTGAAGAGCAAGTCCGGCAGCGAATGTTACTGCGTGGCCTTCGGCTATTCCAACATCAAAGAAGCGATCGGGATATTTATCTCTGAATTCATTGAGCCCGGTTCCATCCGGCATGGCAGCTGTTATCGCTACAAGATCCTCACGCTCTTTACCAAGCTCAACCATTGCTGAGCCAAAAACAGAGCTGTAAGAGGGGGCGGTGGGTTTGTTTTTGATTACATCACCGGTCTGTGGCGAAAATTTGCTGATACCATGGTATTTAGTAGCATCCTGCTCAGCATAGCGATATCCCTTGCCCTTTTTGGTAAGTACATGAACCAATATGGGACCATTGGTTTCATTCTTTACAAAATTAAAAACCTCAAGCATTTCTGAAACATTGTGCCCATCTACAGGGCCAATATAGCGCAAGCCCATATCTTCAAAAAGTTTTCCGGGAATAATAACGTGTTTTACAGCATCGTCAACGGTTCGTACGATATTTCTTATACCCTTACCAACGTTTGGCAAATTCCCCAGCAGATCCCATATTTCAGATTTCAGTTTGTTATAACGCTTGTCGGTAATAACCCGGGTAAGATAGCGGGAGAGCGCGCCAACATTTTTGGATATGGACATTTCATTGTCATTTAACACCACAGTCATACGCGTTGAGCTTGTGCCCAGATTATTGAGCCCCTCAAGAGCAAGACCACCACTAAGTGAACCATCTCCTATAACCGCTACAACAGAATTATCACTTTTATGTATATCTCTTCCAACAGCAAGTCCTAAAGCTGCACTGATTGAAGTCGATGCATGTCCTACTGAAAAACTGTCATACTCACTCTCTGAAATCCTTGGGAAGCCGCTCAAACCTTCATGCTGGCGAATCGTATGAAACATCTCCCGTCTGCCGGTAAGAATCTTGTGCGTATAGGCCTGATGCCCCACATCCCATACAATTTTATCCTTCGGTGTTCTGTAACAGTGGTGCAGGGCAAGCGTCAGCTCTACAACGCCAAGGCTCGAAGCCAAATGGCCGCCTGTTTTACTCACCCTCTCGATCAAAAACTCACGGATCTCCTGTGCGAGCGTCTCCAGTGATTCTACTGGTAAGGATTGTATATCGGATGGGGAATTTATGGTTTCGAGAATGCTCAAAATAAAATCCTTTGATGTTAAACTGCCTTAAAAACTACGATTTATGCTATTTCACACACCATGTTCACTTCATCTGTGGTTACAATATATATCATCAGTGCTTTCTGAGAAAAACCTATCAGAAAAATACCTTAATAATTCATTTCGTAGCAAGGTATTAATAAACAGGTATGAGATATATGGGTGGAATTTATTGTATACTTTATTCCAAAATCTTCAAAACGGGTTGTAGAGAGGATAAAAACACCCACTGAAAATGAAAAGGATGTTACAGACGTAACGATAAACTATTTTTCAGGCACAGGGCGTAACACACAGAATCAGGAGAACCATGGACAGGGATTTATTTTTCAACCTTCTCGGTACCGATCCTCACTCTCAGGCAAGAGCTGGGGTGTTTAAAACAGGGCACAGCACCATAGAAACTCCCGTATTTATGCCTGTTGGTACGCAGGCTACGGTTAAATCACTCTCACCGCTTGAGCTTGAGCAGAGTGGTAGTTCAATAATCCTGGCCAACACCTATCACCTCCATCTGCGGCCCGGCGATGAGCTGATCAGGGATGCCGGAGGATTGCACCGCTTTGAGAACTGGAACAGATCTATTCTCACCGACAGCGGTGGCTTTCAGGTTTTTAGTTTAAGGGATATATCAAAAATCAGTGATGATGGTGTTGAGTTTCAGTCACATATCGATGGCTCGAGGCATACCTTCTCTCCTGAGCGTGTGATGGAGATACAACACAATCTTGGTGCCGATATAATAATGGTATTCGATGAATGTCCGCCTTCGGATGCTAAGCCATCCGCCATTGAAAAAGCAGTAGAAAGGACCCTGAGGTGGGCCGGACGCTGCCAGGAACACCACCACAAACTCCCTTTTCACCACGGGTATCCTCAATATCTCTTTGCTATTGTTCAGGGGGGCACATCGAGGCTTCTGCGCCAACGCTGTGCAAGGGAGCTGGTCTCCATGGATTTTCCCGGGTACGCACTGGGAGGACTGGCTGTTGGTGAAGCGATTGAAACCACTTACCAGATTGTGGAGTTCTCTGCCCCGCTGCTTCCTCAGGATAAACCCCGATATCTGATGGGGGTTGGTACTCCAAAGGATATCCTTGAGTGCATAGAACGGGGAATCGATATGTTTGATTGTGTTATGCCAACACGCAACGCACGAAATGGCTCGGTGTTTACCTGGAATGGGAAGTTAAACATACGTAACGCAAAACATATGCGGGATTTTGATCATGCCATTGACGATAACTGCGGCTGTTATGCCTGCACTAACTTCAGCCGCTCCTATATTCGTCATCTCTATATGGCCGGGGAAATACTTGCAATCAGGTTATTAACTTTACATAATATCCATTTTTATTTGGAGCTCACTAAGAGTGCCAGAGAGAGAATCCTTGAGGGTACGTTTTCTCAGTGGAAAAAAGATGTGTTGTCGGTGATGTCTTCTAAAGTAAATGATGCGATTGGAAAAGTGTGAGCAAATGACTTTTAGTGATTTAAAAGAATCCGCTGCTGGTGTGCTTGACGATTGTCTCGCGCTTAAAAGAAAGGAACGCCTGCTTGTTGTAACAGATGAGTATGGTTATGAAGTAGCCCGGGCATTGTGGGAAGCCGCAAAATCAAGGTGCAAACAACCCATGATGGTTATGATTTCACCCCACCGGTTAAGCTCTGATCCCCTAAAAAATGTTAAATCCTGGTTTTCTCAGTTTGATGCTGTTATCACTACCTTTAAGTATCCCTTTAAGCCGATCATAGAAAGTGATTACTCCACCAGACTTATTCAGATTAAGGCGCCTGTTGCGAAAAGATTTCACCGATTGATGAATATCGATTGGAAACGTCACGGCTCATTTACCAGAAAATGTGCTGCTCTTTTAAGCTCCTCCCGAACTGTTCAGGTTAAATGCCCCAATGGCAGCGATATAACATTCACCAACTCAAAGTCTTCCAATAAAGCAAACTACGGGGTTATAACATCCCCGGGAGCTGTTGGGGTGTTACCGGCCGGCTGTGCTGAAATTACACCACAGCAAGAAACATTACAGGGCACGATAGTTTTGGACAACTTCTGTGGGCATTTTCCTCTACCCCAAAGCGATTCATTTGCTCTGTATGTTGAAAACGGATCGATAGAACGTGTGCAGTCGCTTAGCTCAACCCGGGAGATTGAGATCGTATTCCAAAAAAAACGGATGCTTAAAAAGGTAAACTGTTTCGGTGCCGGTACCCATCTGACTTCAGGGGTGAAGGGGTGTTTGAATGAACATTGTATCGCACGTGGAGCCGTATATTTTTTATTTGGAGAACGCAACGGTAGTGATGAAGTCATCTTGCCTGTGGTACTAAAGAACGCATCAGTTTGGCTTGATGGACGCCTTTGGATTGACAGTGGTAATTATGTTTGAATACTTTGATAATAAAGAAGAACACACTGCTAACCATAAACTTATACTCTCTCATATTGAAAAATACGGGGTGAGGGATAAGGATGCAACTCGTTCTATGAGAAAAAAAAGAACCGGCAAAAAAAAGCTTCGACAGCGCAGAAGTACCGATTTACATGGGCTTACTTCTGAACAGGCCGAAATTAAATTAAGACGGGTTATGGATGAATGCCGCGCGGCCGGAATACGAGAGCTTCTGATTATCCATGGTAAGGGGTATCATTCATGCCTAAATACCGGACCGGTTTTAAAGGGTGTGGTAAGAGATATGCTTGGATCGGAATTTCACTCGTTCGTCAGTGGCTATGGTTCGGCTTTACCCCGTGATGGTGGGGATGGAGCTACACTGGTCCATCTTAAATATTAGCTTTTGCCTTTTTCATAAATTCTTCGTACACCGCAAGCTGATGATTACTGTTTTTTCTGCTGCAATAATGCTGGGCAGTGATCCACGCCCTCATCCTGAGATTTTCAAGGTACCGTTTATCTCTCAATAGTGAGTTTATGCCCGTTACTATTTCTTCAACACTGCCAGGGCTTATAAGTAATCCATTTTCACCGTTTTTTATGTAATCAAGTGGACCGTCAATAGCTGAAGCGACCGGGGCAAGACCACAAGCCATAGATTCTATTAAAGCAATACCAAACCCCTCCGAAATACTCGGAAGAAGCGCAATTTGGCAATCCCTTAATAAGTCAGGTAGATCTTTGTTACGGTAGGAGGGATAGATTTCTATACGCTCTTTTTCACACGAACTGAAAAGGTTTACTATACTTCTGACACATGGGCCTGTACCCAAAAACTTAACCCGTAGATGAGAATGTAGTGTGAGAAGTTTTCTAAGAGCCGGCATAGAATAGCTGATCCCTTTTTTGGTGATAAATGAACCGGTAACTGCTATTGCGGGTGTAGTGTTTTTTTTAATGGAATAGAATGGCAGGTTCGCAAAAAGGTCTGAAATATCATGTTGTACTATTATGGTCCGCCGTGGGTCTAATCGCAGTCTTTGAACCGCGTAGTCTCTTTCTGTGCTGTTTAAAAACAATACAACATCACTTTTTCTGACCGATAAAGCAACATACCAAAGCATCAGACCACCATGAAACAAAGGATATCGCCAACTGAGTTTAAGGTTCCCTCGCTTCGCTTCCTTTTTTAACCTCTTATCAGCTAATAGTTCAAAACCGTGACTTCGGGTAACAAGCAGTGGTTTGAATTCGCGAAATCGTTTGACAACAGATGCCCAAATCCAGTTATCACCGGTTGATGAATCAACTACGTCGAACCCCTTTTTTCTACCCGACTTAAAAATTCTGACAGCTACAAAGAATGGAAAAAGAATCTTCTTCAACACTTCAGGGAAGCAGGAGGGAAGGTCACTGAAAGAGAAGATGGTAACATCATGTCCCGCCATCTTAAAATATCTCGATAGCCTGAAAGTTATGCCTGGTGCACCGGAATCTGGTGTAAGGTTGTGGTGAACAGTAAGTAATATTTTCATGGTAACACAATTAGTTCAAGGAGATAGTTCTTAATTACTGTTTGGGGAGGCATTTTATTCTGTCCAATCATTGCCTGAGCTGTTGATAATCCGGTGGTTGGTTTTTGAATCCAGATCAAACCAGTGAACACTCCGTGAACCGTCACGATATTCACGTGTATATACAATTTTACGACTACCGCTAAAAACCAGAAAGCCGGGATTAATTTCACTCCAGGTTTTCATTTCATTAGAATCTATAAGCTTACTGGTCTTGTTGTTCGCTATATCGGCAATGTTGAGATCAAAAACGTTTACTCCCGATGAGAATACAATATGATTTGAAGTATCGGTCCAGCAGAAGTTTTGAACCCGGGAATTGAAGGTTATCTGTTTATGCGTGGATGAACGGCTATCGAATACCCACAAATTGTATCTTCCGGATATCGATCTTCTGTCACTTAAGTACGCGATGTATCGTCCGTCCGGGGAGAAGGATGGGGCAATATGATTAGCGTTCTCTTCCGTGCGCAATGTTGGGTGCATTCCCTCAGGATTGGTTGTATAGATCTGCCAGAAACCATCCCTTAAGGCAGCAAAAAGCATAAGCTCTCCATCGGGAGAGAATGTAAGATCCCTAACAGGCGCGTTGGGTTTATCGATAACCATTTCAATCTCGTCCCTGACGGTTGCAGGCGTGCGATAGATGGTACGGGAAGTACACCCGCTGTCTGTGCCAACAAAGTAGATCCATTTACCATCATTTGAAAAGATCGCTTCACTAACATTTTGGGACCCTGCTACTTTTCTTCTTCCAAAAGTACTTAACCGTAAGACCTCAAGAGTGGTATCTGCTGATTCTGGTTCTTCTCTTAAATAAAGCGCCATCTGTGTCTCAGTGGAGATTTGAGGACTAAAACTCCTGTAGTGCTCAGGTGCCAGGGGGATTTCTGAGAGTATCTCCATTGCTTTTACATAAGCCTGACGCGTTCCGTTTCTGGTGGAGACAAACGGGACTATTCCACCATATAATCCCTGAGAGAAGAAATCGATCCCCGATTCTGTGAGCTCAAGTTTTGCGGACACAAGATTAATTCTATCCTGTATATACGGGTCTTCAGGAATAGCTTCAGTGAGGGGATAGAGTCTGTTTGTGGTAGCTATAAGCTGACGGTCCCGGTTAAAACGTAGCGATAACGCGCCAACATACTTACCACCTTTGCCTGCAGATACAACCACTGCAGAGTTGACTTTCATGGGGGTATCGAAACGCTGATCAAGACTGCCGCAAATTATTATATCCAGTTGCGGGAAAGCTTCTGCCACTGCACGTACCGTTTCCCAGTTCTCGTGGATTACGGCAACACGGACATGGCTCTCTTTAGCATACCGTGTATTGAGTGCCAAAGTAAGTTCTTCATAAATCCCCGACAGGTTGGAAGACACCCTTTCCTCTTTTACTTTCGATGTACCGATAACATTGGTAAAGAAAAGTTTATACCCGCCTTTGTTTATCATTTCATACTCAACCATTCGGCCGGGAAGCTGGCGATGATTAGTTAGCACAACATTTGAGCGAATACCATCTCTTCTGTTGAATAGTTCCGGAAAGAACGGTGCTTCCCCCTCTCCTGGTGCTATAATATCGTACTGAAGGTGGCTGTAGTAATCCTGTATCAACTCCACCCTCAGCGGATGAGAGAGCTCTGTTACCATATTGCCTGAATTTAAAGAAAAGGCAGTCTGATAAGATCCCCCAAGATTATTGACAAGGGTGGCCTGTCGTGAAAGCCCGCCAAGGGCATCGGGTGCTGGAGGGTAGGGGATTACCTCTCCTCGTGAGTTTCCTGTGTAAATGATTCCTATCTCAAGGTTTTCATCTCTTAACGTTTCAGACCTCATCTTGCTTAATAAATCATGGGAATGCCAGTGCCCCGGATCCGTTTTAAGTGCTTTATTGAGAAAATGCCTGGCAAGCATTCTTCTGTTGCGGTTATAGTGTCTTACGGCAGTACGATAGTAGTCATCTGCCGTTTTGGGTGTCAGTTCTTCAAGTTGAAGGTTAAAATTTGCAGCCCATACTGAACCAAAGTATTCAGACTGAAGCTTCCACCCTGCATCCAGACCATAAATGCCGTAATGAAACCCCATTCCCGCGCTTAAGCCCCCTAAGCTCATACTTGTTCCGGCACTGTGCTCATAACCTGCCCGCCAGAAAAGGTGAGGGCCTGTTCGTATCTCTGTACTAATTCCCGTTACCAATGGCTCATCCGCGGTTTTCTGTAGCCCTAATCCCAAATCAAAATCAAGCTCAGGTGTCGAGTGGTTTTCGCTTCTGAGCGGGGCAATGTTTACCGAAAAACCACTTTGCAGAGGTAACGGATCGCTCCCTGAGCCGCCATAAGAGATTGGGGTGCCGGCATTAAGCAGATAAAGGCGTGTGGAAAAACGCTCCGATGGTGCGTAGAGAACATCCGCTCCGGCCGAAAAAGCATAGCCCCTGTCTTTATCCAGACGACTGCCCACAAGTGTGCTGTTAAGTCCAAAGTTTAGTTTCTGACGCAAAAAAGATCGTGCGAAACTTAACCCAAGTACATACTCCCGGTACGTGGGATCAGCGGGTTGTTCATCGATATCGCGGGCGTATCTGAATGTGCCCGAGCTTAAATTACGGAAATAAAAGCCAAAAGTCCCCACATCGATCAGTGGCAGGGCTGCCGCGGCATACTGTTTTCTTATCCCCATCAACCATTCAAGATGGCTTATGGAAAACTGGTGTCTAAAGGTAAGCGCGCTGTTTGCCGGAAAGTGGGAAAGATCGGAAGCATCCATATTTCCGGGAGATGAAGCCAGACCACGGGCAAGCTGCCCGGCAGATGTGGGCAGTGTGAGAAAGGCGGCTGTGGTGTTTGCGCTGTTTCGGCCATAGATATCACCCCACCAGTCTATCACTCTTGCGTTAGCCGGAGAGCAAAGCAGCGCAGTAAGCAGGATAAAGGAACCAAGTGCCCGAAATAACAATTAAACAACCTTCTGAAATGTTTGAAATACTACTAACCCAATACATTATATCTTATCGGTTAGTGAGAGAGAAGGCATTAATGGATACACTGAAGTGTGAACACCGCTACTGGCGGTGTTTTATACGGGTTCGGTGAAGCGGGATACCTGAGGGTCTGAAAGCGCTGGACTTCAGTTTTCCACTGTATAGTAGATCCTGTTATTTACCTCTTTAGTGCTCACCAGGTCCCTTTTTTTACTGTTTTCAACCAGGATTGATGCAGCATTCAGGGTAATGCCAAGGCTCACTGAGATATCTTCGAGCGTGGAAGGTCTGCGTTTTAGCAGGCTCATGAGAGCATCGTTTTGCTCCTGTAGCTGTGATCCGCCCGGAAGCGGCTCAGCGAAGTTTCGGGAGACGATCTCTACTGGCAGTGGTTTCATAAATTCCGCGATGGTTGCGAGTTCTTCGGGAGAAGCGGCGGTTAGCCAGCTGCATGTACCCGGTCTGTCCAGCGAGTTTAGCTGAATCCTGGTTGGTTTGATTCGTTGGATAGTTTCTTTAAACAGCTTCAGTTCCTGTTCGGTGTCATTTATCCCCGGCACAATGAACACCTCAAGCCAGATCTGGCCCTTAAACTCCCTTGAAAACTCCACCAGCCCATCAATTAGCATCTCACAGTCTACAGAAACGGCTGGTTTATTGATTTTTTCAAACACCTGAGTGGAAACCGCGTCCAATGAAGGCAGGACTATATCACACCCAAGCACACCGCGGCGAACCTCTGGAAGGTGAAAAAAGGTACTGTTGGTTAAAAGAGCCACCTTTATGGAGGGGTAATTACTTTTTACATGATTGATAATGGTATCTATTTGACTATGAAGTGTGGGCTCACCACTGCCCCCCAAAGTAACATAATCGGGACTGGGGTGTGTTGAAAGATAGTGGTTGAGTTCTTCAATGATATCCCGGGCAGGGACATATTCTTTGCGCTCATGAATCAGCTCGGTGGTTGCCCCGCACTCACAATAGATGCAATCCAGGGTACAGGTTTTAAATGGTACCATATCGATACCAAGTGACAGACCAAGTCTTCTGGAGCGCACAGGGCCAAAAAGGTTTTTATACTGCATGATTATCCCCCCCCACGTTGTATTTGACCTTTAATCGACTGTTATAAAGATACATTGTAGTAAGAGTAGAAGGAGGGGGGATTTGGGATTTGGAGTAAAGATTTGGGATAAAAATTTTATGGGGCTAAAGGCAATGGATTGGGTCACCCCCGGGCGTCAATGGTGAAAGCGTGAAAGGATCCGTTTGGGGGGACCCTTGGGCTATAATCGCGGGAGGAAAGGGAAAATTTGGAATTTGGAATTTGGAGTTTGGAGTTTGGAATGAAGGAATGAAGGAATGAAGGAATGAAGGAATGAAGGAATGAAGGAATGAAGGAATGAAGGAATGAAGCCACACCTCAGCTGGGTATTATGGACAATGCACTTAAGCAGTTCCTCGAGCGTGTTTTGAGCGTGATTCGAAGGGCGTGCGTCGAAGGTTGCCTTAAGCAGTTCCCCGAGCGTAGCCGAGGGGCGTTTCAGCCTATGAAAAAACTCATTTTAAACCCGCAACTCGTCTCGGCTCCA